>CAYHRC010000001.1:0-29527 GCA_964358565.1 uncultured Sphingobacterium sp.
AAAGTCCAAAGAAATGCCGAAAGTTTTAGTGCCCAAACCTGTTGAAATTAAAAAGGGAGATTTCAACTCGGTCATGCCATGGCTCATGTACAGCAATATGAAAACTGAAGACCTGAAAGCGATCTATGCTTATCTGAGAACTGTAAAGCCTGTCACAAATAAGGTTACCAAGTTTAGTACAGATTTAAGCAGATAAACTTATTAGCCCGGGTGCTGTACCATAGCTATTCAGCTCAGACAATATATTTAAAAATACAAGCACGTATCTTTTAAAACCACTCAGCCATTATTGCTAATTATACCTGTCTTAAAGATTAAAACACCTTATCTTTATGGCTTGGAAAACAAGGCAAAAGAAACAGGCCATGAGAGATCTGTCTCTTGTGTTAAAAATCGATTTTTATTTCAGCCTGAGTTTTTCAAAGGCGCTTATCCATTAGCGGAATTCATTAAAATAATAAACTGAACTAATTTGTCTGATATTATACAGCTTTTACCCGATTCCGTTGCAAATCAGATTGCAGCAGGCGAAGTCGTACAAAGACCTGCTTCAGCGCTAAAAGAACTCATTGAAAATGCTATTGACTCAGGTGCTGACAAGATCCAGATCCTGATAAAAGACGCCGGCAAATCGCTCATCCAGGCGATAGACAATGGCTGCGGCATGAGTTTGACCGATGCACGCATGTGTTTTGAGCGTCATGCCACTTCAAAGATCAGGAAGGCTGAAGATCTTTTTGCGATCCGCACCATGGGCTTCCGTGGTGAGGCTATGGCTTCAATTGCAGCTATAGCGCAGGTTGAATTAAAAACCCGGCGCCATGAAGACGAACTGGGAACCTGTATCCGGATCGAGGGATCTGAGGTCATCAGCCAGGAACCTGTTTCTGCAATGCCAGGAACGAGTATCAGCGTCAAGAACCTTTTTTATAATACCCCTGCACGACGAAATTTTCTCAAAGGTAATCCTGTTGAGATGCGTCATTTAAATGATGAGTTCCAGCGTGTAGCACTGGCTAACCCGGAGGTATTTTTTACTCTTCACCATGACGGGAATGAAGTCTTTCATCTTCCAAAAGGAAGCTTGAAGCAGCGAATTATTCATCTTTTCGGAAATGCCTACAATCAAAAATTGGTGCCGGTTGAAGAGGTTACCACTATAATCGGCTTAAAAGGGTATATTGGTAAGCCTGAGTTTGCAAAGAAAACCAGGGGAGAACAATTCTTTTTTGTTAATAACCGCTTTATAAAAGACCCTTACCTTAATCATGCAGTATTGAATGCCTTTGAAGAAGTCTTATCTGCCGACAGCTACCCGCTGTATGTGCTCTTCATCGATATTGACCCTTCAAAAATCGATATCAACGTGCATCCCACTAAAACAGAAATCAAATATCAGGATGAGAAAGCTATTTATGCTATCATCCGCTCCGCTGTTAAACGATCTTTAGGCCGGTACAATATCAGCCCAACCCTGGATTTTAACCAGGAGACTGGTTTCAGCCAGATGATCACAGCAAAGGCTCATGAAGATATCATTCCACCCCAAATAAGCTTTAATCCTGAATTTAACCCCTTCAGCCCGGAGAATAATGGGCGGGAGATCCCTTTCCTTAGAAATAATGGGGAAGAAAGAAAAACAGTTACAAAAAACTGGGGTTCACTTTACGAGATCGTTCAGCCTGAAACTCGCCAGGAACGTTTTGACTTACCGGCTAAGCGGGGAGTTGAGATCGGCAGTCAGGGCATGCTATCTGTTGGGAAACAGATATTTCAATTGCATAATCGCTTCATTATTTCACAGATTAAGTCAGGTTTCATGCTTATTGATCAGCAGGCAGCGCATGAACGCATCCTTTACGAACGCTTTCTGCAACAGCTGGAAAGCCGGCAGGGCGCCAGTCAGCAAAGTTTGTTTCCTCAAACTGTCACTTTGAGCAACAGCGATTTTGACCTGGTGAAGGATCTGTTGCCTGATATCCACTCTCTTGGTTTTCAAATACGCGAGTTTGGAAAAAATGCAATGATCATTGAAGGGATCCCGGCAGATATTGGCCCGAATATCAGTGAAGTTGAAATGCTTGAGCACCTGATAGAAGGCTTTAAGAACAATCAGGGTACTTTAAAATTAAATAAACGCGACAGCCTCGCACGTGCACTGGCGCGCAATACTTCTATAAAATCAGGTCTGGCCATGACCGTTGAAGAGATGAACCAGCTTATCGATGAATTATTTGCCTGTGAGATGCCTAATGTATCGATTAGCGGAAAGCCTGTTATCAGTACTTTTACTATCGAAGAATTATTACAGCGATTTGAAAAATAATGTTCCCATTATCATAACATGAATTACAGACCATCCCCATTTGCAAATATTCCTCCGGTTGTAAAAAACCTATTGATCATAAACATCCTATTCTATATCGCAACACTGATGTTCGGCGGACCAATGATGACCAAACTGCTCGGGGTTCATTATTTCGATAGTCCCGATTTTCGAATCTGGCAGGTGATCACCTATATGTTCATGCACGATTATTCTTCCTTGTTCCACATTCTGTTCAATATGTTTGCCTTGTACACTTTTGGCTCATCTATTGAGTATATTATGGGCTCAAAGCGGTTTCTGAATTTTTATCTGATCACCGGACTTGGTGCATTGGCTTTACAGTTAGTTGTTCAAAGTATTGAGGTTTATAATATTACAGGAAGTGTCATAAATAATGGCTCTTTTGTTATCGATAATGTAAAAAGAACCATTGGTTTCAATCCCGAACTGATCAGCTCAGAACAAGCCTCCACCCTTTTGGGGATATACCTCACCCCTATGGTTGGCGCATCAGGAGCTATCTTCGGATTATTGATCGCTTTTGGAATGTTATTTCCGAATGCCGAACTATTTATCATGTTTATCCCGGTACCGGTGAAAGCAAAGTATATAATACCCATTTATGTATTGCTCGAGCTTTTCCTTGGAGTAAAACAATTTTCAGGAGACTCTGTTGCACACTTCGCACATTTGGGCGGAGCACTTTTTGGTTTTATCTTAGTAAAAATGTGGCACCTGAAACGCCGCGATAATTTTTAATGAAAAGATCGATTTTCAACGAATTCTACTACAAGGTATTTCAGTCAGGAAATCCTTTGTATCTTTTTATCGGCATAAATGTGCTCGTATTTCTGGCTATTAATATGCTTGCTGCAGGTGGATTTATATTTACCGGCCAGACGGCAGCCGCTGACTTGCTTACTGAACAACTCGCAATGCCAGCATACTGGGCTGCTATGCCTTATAAGATCTGGACCATAATCACTTATATGTTCAGCCAGAGAGACTTTTTCCATATTTTATTCAATATGCTCTGGCTTTACTGGCTGGGGACTATTTTTCTCGAATTTCTAAATAAAAGACAATTCATATTTACCTATCTCGCTGGCGGAATTATGGGTGGACTCCTGTATATGCTCGCATTTAATACCCTTCCCATATTCAGGAACTTAGCTGAAAGCTCTTTATTAATCGGCTCATCCGCTAGTGTAATGGCAATTATTGTGGCTACGGCTACTTTGGTACCCGATTTCTCTATCCGTTTACTATTGTTAGGCAGTGTACGTTTAAAATATCTTGCTTTAGCTTATTTTATTTTAGATATCATCGGTATGAGTGGTGGGAATCCGGGAGGCAGCATTGCCCATATTGGAGGCGCATTACTGGGTTTCGTTTATATTAAACAATTAAACAAAGGGAATGACATGAGTAAGGTTCTTCAGAAAAGACGGAAACTCAAGGTTGTAAAGCATAATAAGACTTCATCTCCAACTATTTCTGCACCCGATCAGGAAGTTATTGACCGGATACTCGATAAGATATCGAAATCGGGGTACGAGAGCCTGAACAAAACAGAAAAAGAACAACTATTTAAGGCCAGCAAAAAATAATGAGCCGCAGTAAGAAGAAACCAGGAATACATTTTTTCAGCAAGCTTGTTTTGGCCTGCAATGTCTTTGCTGTTTTAGCCCTTCTGATCAGCTACCTGGCTTCTTATCTCGATCCGGGCACTTTCTGGCCTCCATCCTTCTTCGGCCTGGCCTATCCGGGAATTCTGACACTCAATATCCTGTTTATTTTTTACTGGCTTATCAGGTATCCGCGATATGCCCTGATATCGCTGTTAGCTATTTTGACAGGCTGGAGCGTACTCTTTAATTATGTAGGTTTCAGGGAGAGCACGGCCATTATGGTCCCAAAATCATCCGAAAGCTTTATCCGTGTCATGACATATAACGTTCACAATTTCAAACAATTCGGCGATAAGAACGATCAATTTACAAAGGAGCAGATCCTGGATATTATCCGCAAAGAACAACCGGATGTTATCTGCTTCCAGGAATTCTTTACACGAAAAAAAGGAGAATATAACTTCGAAAAACTCATTTCTGAAATACTTAAAACGGATAACTACTACTTCAAGCCTGACATAGATAATGGCTATGAGGCTATTGGGATGGCTATTTTTTCTAAACTCCCGATTGTTAAAAAGGGCAATGTCCCCTTTGATGATAAAATGGCAGGGAACGAGGCGATATATATAGATGTCAGGACTGGCAAGCAGACGATGAGAATATACAATGTTCATTTTCAATCTATTAATTTTCAGCCTGAAGATTATCAGTACATAAAAAAAGTAAAGGAGATTGATACAGATGTAAAATCTTCAAAAAAGATCGGCAGCAGACTTAAACGGGCATTCATAAAACGGGGCGAACAGGTTGAGAAGCTTAAGAATCATACTAATGATTGTGGCATTCCTTATGTGATTGCGGGCGATTTTAATGATACCCCAATATCATATACAGTTAAAACTATGTCCAAGGGATTGAATAACAGCTTTCGCGAGAAAGGCAGCGGATTCGGGGTGACTTATAATGGTGAATTCCCCAATTTCCAGATAGATTACATATTGAGCTCTACTGAATTCAGCGTAAAAAATTATCTGATAATAGATAAAAAATTATCTGACCATTATCCGGTCAGAACCGACCTGGAAATAAAATAAAAGCATTCATAATCTCCAAAAAATCAATTTTCAATTTTTAAGTTTGCAGTATGGATACCAACCTGGTGATTTATAATACTCTTTCAAGAAGCAAAGAAAAATTCGAGCCTATAAATCCCCCGCTGGTGGGGATGTATGTGTGCGGCCCAACGGTTTATAGCGATGTACATTTGGGAAACTGCCGGACCTTTGTTTCGTTTGACCTGATCTATCGATATTTACTTCATTTAGGATTTAAAGTACGGTATGTACGTAATATCACAGATGCAGGGCACCTTGAAGGAGATATGGATGAAGGCGAGGATAAGTTTGCTAAAAAAGCCAAGCTGGAGCAGCTGGAACCTATGGAAATCGTTCAGAAATATACCCTTGGTTTTCACGATGTAATGCGCCTGTTCAATGCACTGCCGCCATCTATTGAGCCAACTGCCACAGGACATATCAGCGAGCAAATTGAAATGATCAGCGAAATCTTAGATAATGGTTATGGCTATGAAGTGAACGGTTCAGTATATTTTGATGTTGAAAAATATTGCAAAGAATATAATTATACAATACTTACAAACAGGCAGTTAGATGACCTGTTGGAAAATACCAGGGAACTTGGAGGTCAGAACGAAAAGCACGGCCGGCTCGATTTCGCATTATGGATTAAAGCAAAACCTGAACATATCATGCGATGGCCATCACCCTGGGGTATAGGTTTCCCCGGATGGCATATTGAATGCTCTGCGATGAGCAGCAAATACCTTGGAGATAGCTTTGATATTCATGGCGGAGGAATGGATCTTGCAGCTACACATCATACCAATGAAATAGCCCAATCACAAGCATGTAATCATGTTCAGCCCGCTAAATACTGGATGCATACGAATATGCTTACTGTGAATGGGGCCAGAATGTCTAAAACCAAAGGAAATGGTTTTTTACCCCAGGAGCTCTTCACAGGAAGTCATAAACTGCTGACAAGAGGCTATTCTCCTATGTCAGTGCGCTTTTTTATGCTGCAGGCACATTACCGCAGTACACTTGATTTCTCCAATGAGGCATTAGAAGCTTCTGATAAAGGATTTAAACGACTGATAAATGCATATACATTAATCGATAAATTAAATCCCTCTGAACATTCGGGCATAGACCTGAACAGTCTCAATGAGCGTTGTTACTCTGCAATGAACGATGATTTTAACAGTCCTGCTCTTATTGCTGAGCTTTTCGAAGGGGTGCATATCATCAATAGTATCTTTGATGGCAAGACCGCTGCTACACAATCAGACATTGATGGCCTGAAAAATCTAATGGACAACTTTTTATTGAATATCCTGGGTTTAAAGGAAGATAGCAATCAGACAGACGATATGGGCAAACTCCTGCAATTTATTATTGACCTCCGAACTGAGGCAAAATCAAATAAAGACTATGCTACTTCCGATAAAATACGGATTGGGTTGAATGCTTTGGGGATACAGCTAAAAGATAATAAGGATAGCACAATGTGGAGCAAAATTTAGAGCTCAGATTTTCTTGTCATAAAAGGAGATAAGCTTCGTGAGATCCTCATCATCCTTTATATTCAGTTTATTTCGCTGATATATTTAAGTTCAGAAGGATCACCCTTCAATACCTCTATGACACTTTTTTATCCCTGAAGATCAGTTCCCGGATACCTGCACAAGCCATAGCCAAACAATCGTGTAATATTATGGCATCATTCCTGATAAAAAAGAATAAATAATAATTTTATAAATGAAACGCTTTACCATAATTATTTCCATATTAATTTCTACATCATACAGTTACTCACAAACCAGCAATGGACGGGTTAGCTCTTTAGTTGCCGCTGAAAATTATTTTGGAGCACTCGTAAAAGAAAAGGGTATCCGCCACGGATTCCTGAAAGTTTCTGATAATGAGACCCTTGTTTTCAGACCTGATCCAATTAAAGCAGAAGATTTTTACGATAAAAGGACGCAGGATGACGGACAATTATCATGGGAGCCCGTATATGCTAAAATATCCAGAAGCGGCGATTGGGGGTTTACTACCGGGCCTTATGCACATATTGCTGATAGTACCTCTTACGGGCAATTTCTATCGGTATGGAAGGCAAATAAAAAGGGTGTATGGAAATTAGCATTAGATATAGGTATTCCTCATCCAAAACCAAAGGCTTCGCCTGACCTGAATTTTACAGACCCGAAAAATTTCAAGTTTTTCAGACAAATATCAGAAAGCCGCTTAAAGCAAAGAGAAGATATGATCATGACGTCTGACAGACTATTTTCAAACACGATTAAAAAGAACCGTCTTGTGGCTTATGATGCTTTCCTTGCTAATGAAGCACGGCTGCTTTTCCCAGGCTATGAGCCGATCATCGGCAAAGAGAATATAAATAATTTCTACAGTCTGCACGAGATCAATATTGCGATGGAACCTGCAGTGGCCGACCGCGCACTGGGAAGCGATCTTGCTTTTACCTATGGAACAGCCCATATTTCCCAAAATAGTAAGAGCCGGAGATATAATTATGTCCGAATCTGGGAATCTCAGGAAGGTTTTAAATGGAATGTAATTGTGGAATTATTTTCTCCAGCGGAGTAGGATTTTAATTACGAATTACGGGCTAACAAAAAATTAACTACAAAAGATTAGCGATCAGCTTTTCTGTACTGATCCCTTCAGCCTCAGCCTTATAGTTACGGACAATGCGATGCCTTAATATGGATTCGGCTATCGCCTGAACGTCTTCTTTATCCGGGGAGTATTTGCCGGTAATTGCTGCATGGCATTTTGCACCAAGCACCAAAAACTGTGATGCACGGGGGCCCGCTCCCCAGCTTAAGAATTTATTAACCTCATCTGTCGCTGCGCTGGTCCCGGGACGGGTTTTTGCCGCCAGTGATACGGCGTATTCGAGTACGTTATCTGCGATAGGTATATTCCTTACGAGTTGCTGAAAGTAAAGGATCTCGGCAGCATTGAGGATCTTATTAAGTTCCACCTGCCGGTTAGCAGTGGTATTTTTTACAACCTGGAGTTCTTCTTCAAAGGATGGGTAGGTTAAGAAAACGTTAAACATAAAACGATCCAGCTGAGCTTCAGGCAAAGGATAGGTTCCTTCCTGCTCGATAGGGTTTTGTGTAGCCAGAACAAAAAATGGCTGTGGAAGACGGTGTGTTTGCCCTCCTACAGTGACCATCTTCTCCTGCATGGCTTCCAGTAAGGCAGCCTGTGTTTTTGGTGGAGTACGGTTGATCTCGTCAGCGAGAATAATATTTGAGAAAACAGGCCCTTTGATGAATTTGAATGCGCGGTCTTCACCCAATATTTCTGATCCGATAATGTCTGAGGGCATCAGATCAGGCGTAAACTGAATACGGTTATAACTTAAATCAAGTACCTGGGCAACAGTTTGAACGAGAAGGGTCTTTGCCAATCCCGGTACGCCTACCAGTAAACAATGCCCATTACTGAAAATGGATATAAGCACTGCTTTGACAACATCATCCTGACCAACGATTACCTGTGCAATTTCTTCGCGGATCCGTTTATACGATCGGTGTAATGCATCTACGGCTTCAACATCAGTACTGTATGTTTTCATTATCAGTTTTGTGCAGTCGTCCAGCCTTTCATCTCCGGACAGGTTTGAAATTCGGAATCTATTTTAATAAAAGTAATTTTTCTGCGTTTCTCGAACCACTCACTGATAGTGCGATTTGTTTTATCTTCAAATGCAACTTCTTTGATCTTCGGATAATCCAGCTCTAAACTAGCCTGGTGAGGACCGGATTTTGATTTCAGGCTTATAAAACGATACCCCTGTTTTCCATCTGCAGCAGCAAAAAGAGCAGGTTTCGAAATGCTGCCAACTTTCATTGTATCTACCGTAAGGAATATTTGCGGATCGAGTTTATCCGTTGGGATATGGGTTGTACGGCTCTGAACATTCTCAGCATTAAGCATCATACCTCCGTTATATTTTGTTTCATTATTATCTGAGTATAAGGAGGCTGCTGTTCCAAAATCTATCTTTTTATCGATCACCTGCCTATAAATGCTGTCAATATGCACTTTTGCCCTTTCCAGACTTGCCGGGGTAGGTTCAGTTTTGATCAGAATATGGCGAACGTTAACCTGTTCCCCCCGTCTTTCGATGACCTGAAGCACATGAAAACCAAATTCAGTTTCAATGACGGATGAAAGTTCACCTGCCTTAAGTTTAAATGCGGTTGCCGCAAATTCTTTTACAAGGCTTGCGCGGTCTGAAAATCCAAGATCTCCGCCCTCACGTGCAGAACCAGGGTCCTGTGAATATAAACGTGCAAGGGTAGCAAAATCCTCTCCTCCTTTGATCCTTAATCTTAAAGCCTCGGCTTTATCATGAAAGGCCTCCTTTTCAAGACTGTTCAATTTAGGATAAACGACTATTTCGCCAATTTCGACTTCTGTATTAAAAAAAGGAAGGCTGTCTTTCGGGATTGCATCAAAATAGCGTTTTACTTCCAAAGGTGTTACAGCTACATTCTCCGTGATCTTTGCCTGCATCTTATTGGCAACAAGCATTTCTCTGATATCCGGCCTGATCTCGTCCTTGTACTGGATCAATGAACGGTTAAGAAATTCCTCAAGGCGTTCCTGCCCTCCGGCCCTTGCTATCATACTGCGAAGACGGCGCTCAATCTCACTATCGATCTGATCGTCAGTTACGGTAACTGAATCGATAATTGCCTGTTGTCCCAGAATTTTCTGTGAAAGAAGCCCCTGCAAAATATTACACTTTACGCCCGGATTGTCAGGATTACCCTGCGCCAGATATTGTGCATACTGCAGTTCGATTTCAGACTGCAGTATAATGGTACTTCCTACCACAGCTGCTACTTTATCAAGGGATTTCTGCGCATTAGCCTGCGTAAGGGCAATAAATAGTAGTCCAAACAATATCCCTAAGGTTTTTCTCATCTTTTGTATCTGTCTCATTCTAATTTTAATGCGAACGTATATCCGCATCATTCTAATATATTATTGATCTGATCCCCTTAAAAAACACAAGCCCCTGACAGAGCCGAATTAATAATTGAATTCTGCAAAATTATCAGATAAAATCCATAATTCAATTATTTAAATAAATAGGCAACTTCAAGCCTTCACGAAGAGGATAAATGGAGCCGGATTGTGCCTAAGTTAAGGTTTTGAAAAAGAACCTGCATCCATTTAACTATTTTTAACAGATGCTTTGCTAATTTTGCAGGATGCCGAAACTCCTTACTGATGATCCGAACGCGCTGAGGTTTTTAATGACCGAGGATATTTATAATGTGAATGAAATAACAAATCCAGGCCCTGGCATCATAGATACTACAATTGAAGAAAGTAAAGAGCAGATTCCTGCTGAGAAACCGGTCTTAGAATTCGATTACCTGGGTGAAAATAACAGATACTTTCTTGTTCTCGTTGAAGATAACAGCCGAAAAGAATTAAGCAATGAGCATAAGGAAATGCTTCTGAAGATTATGTCTGCCAAGAATCTTGAACTACGCGACCTTGCCATTGTCAATTTAGCCTTATATCCGAAAGCTACCTTTAGCGAGCTTAAAGAATTTTTCAGCTGCAACAGGATAGTTTTGTTCGGTATAAATCCCCAAAAGATTGGATTACCGGCCATTGCAGCTAACAAAGCTGAAAAATACATGGATGTAAAAGTACTGCCTGGCTTTAGTCTGGGAGAAATGAGCAGCAATACCGACAAAAAAAGAGAGTTCTGGTCGGTAATGAAGGAGTTTTAAGATGGAGCTTATCTTTGCAAGCAACAATCAGCATAAGGTTGAAGAAATACAGGCGATAGCCGGAAAAGAAATTAAATTGAAGAGCCTGAATGATATCGGCTGCTTTGATGAGATACCTGAGACCGGTGATACTTTCGCAGCCAATGCAGGCCAAAAAAGCCACTACATTTTTGATCGCTATCATCTTGACTGTTTTGCAGATGATTCAGGACTTGAAATAGATGCGCTTAATGGTGAACCGGGTGTTAATTCTGCATGGTATTCAGGAAGCAGGGACTTTGAAAAGAACATGCAGCTGGTGCTTGACAGGTTAGCTGCAAGTACTAACAGAAAGGCCCGCTTTAAAACAGTAGTATCCTTAATTCTTCGGGGCAGGGAGTATCTTTTTGAAGGAACTGTTGAAGGAACAATTACCCGTGAGAGATCAGGAAGCCAGGGATTTGGCTATGATCCCATTTTCCAGCCGGATGGTTATGATGTGACCTTCGCAGAAATGGATATCGATGAGAAAAACAGGATAAGTCATCGGGCAAAGGCTATGGAAAAACTCTTAGCCTTTTTAAAGGCAAAAACTTAATTTTTCTTAGCCGCAGCAAGAGGCTTAGGTTTGGGCGCTGTTTTGACAGGAGCCGTAACAGGGGTTTTCGGTGCAGTCTTAACCGGTTTTTTTGACGGTGTGCGTGAAGGCGCGGCCTGCTGAAGGATTTCTTCCTTTGATTTCGGTCTATCCCGCGGTTTCCATATAAAGCCTTTCAATACCCTGTCTTCTTCTTTCAGATCTTCCATCGGGGTAATTGAAGCTTCGATCGAACGGATGGCTGTAATGGTATTCAACTTATTATCTTTCATCATCACCTTTAAGCGGCTGCTGATCAGGTGATTTAACCCGGTATAAGAGGTATCATCTTTCAGATAATAAACACTTTCTGCATTGCCGTCAACAAACATGCGGTTTAATTTATTATCACTAAAATATCCATTTATCACCTTTCCTTTGATCTGGTTAAAATTAGTCGAATCTGCATCTTCGGTGTTTACTATAAAGCCATTGCGCTGAAGAAGCATATTATCCAGCTTCTTATTTTTCATCTGTAAATAAACCGTATCGGCAGAAAGCTGGGATCCCTGCGACCATATCATGGGGTTGACATAGCATCTGACTGTAGAATCGGCATAACTAAAAAACATGGAATCAGCCCTTGCCTGCAGGTCTGTCTTAAATATTTTCGCAAGATGGTAAGCCATAATGATCCGTGTCCTCGAAGTATCCGCTATTGCGGTATCTGCAAGCGGAACATTCTTGCTTAATGTATCTGTACGATTGGCAGGTGTTTTGTTTCTGCCCTTTCTGTTTTTTGACGTTTTCAAAGTATCATTCACTCCCGGTTTCAACTTCGGTGCTGGTTTTGTCTTTTCAGGAGTTTTTTTAACGGCAATCTGTTTTTTTGTTGTATCAGACGGGGCTGCTGTTTTATCAGTGACCTGGGCGCGTTGAGTTCTTAAAGTATCATTTTCCTCCGGCTTAGCTATCCCCTCAGTAATTTTTGCAACATCAGCCAATGCGGTATCTGATTTAAATTCTTCCTTATGATACGGTATCAGATCACGGGTGAAGATCACCTTACTGAATAAAGTATCTGCCGTCATCCAAATGGAATCAACTTTGGCCGAGTCTGATTCTGAAGTAATTACGACATACGGGTTTTTTGTGACTAATATACTTTCATCCGACTTTTTATAAAGACCTATCCCACCCCTAAGCATTGCCTTCTCGGCTGTGTCTATGAAGGTAATATTTCCGATGGCTCTTCCAAATCCGGCTCTTCGGTCATAAAACAAACTATCTCCTTTCAGCGATTTACTTCCCTGGGTATAGAGGTTCTTTTTACCGAAGTGGGCCTGATCATTCACAGTATTATAGGTACCGTTTTCAGTATACAGGGTATCATTCTTCCCATAAATATGGGTTGGCCCATAAAAATAGGCAATTTTAGAAGTTGAATTATATCTTAACGTATCATTTTTGATAAGCGCATCCGGCGAATTGAGTACCACATCATACCTGAAATAAGCATCGCGTGAAGCGGCGAAATAATATCCATTCCTGCTTGTTAGTACATTCTTTCCGTTCACTATCTTGCCGCCTCCTTTATACGTTCCAATCCGGGTAGTCATATTATAGGTTAACAATCCGGTGGTTAATGTAGCATCACCGTCAATTAAGCGTACATTGTTGGTTAGAACAGCTAATTTCGAATTACCGTTATAGTTCAGGAGGTCGGAATATATTGTTGTACCGGATGGCTGGGTGATTACCACATGGCCGAAAGCATCAAAGGTATTAGCTTCACTGTTATAATCAGCGCTGTCGGCAGCCAGGGTAGAGCCTTCCTGCGCAAAAACGGGTTTGATAATCCGGACAAATCCCGATGAGGGGAAGCCCTTGAATAATTCCGAGCGGACAATTTCAAGCTGCTTGCCCTGAGCAAAAGCGGAAAGAGATAAAACTGAAAACAGAAATGAAAATAAGACTTTGCGCACCTTACAAAAATAGTTTTTTGGCTAAGGATTTTTAATTAAATAATTTTGAGTTAATGTTAGCCCTTAACCGCCTGTTAGATTTCATCAAAGAACATGCCCTTTTCCTTCCTGAAGAGCGTGTGCTTCTTGCTGTAAGCGGCGGCCGCGATTCCGTACTGATGGCTCATTTGTTTAAGGCTGCAGGATTTAATTTCGGGATCGCCCATTGTAATTTTAACATGCGGGCAGAAGAATCGGCTGATGATGAAACTTTTACTTCCGCACTTGCTGCAGAACTTGATGTTCCATTCTTTGCTACAAATTTTGATACCCGTGAATATGCCTCCATGCATCATATTTCAATTCAGATGGCAGCCAGAGATTTACGTTATCAATGGCTCGAAGAGATAAGATACGACTTCGGCTTTCAATACATTGGGCTGGCGCATCATCAGAATGACGTAATGGAAACCATGCTGCTTAACCTGACCCGCGGTACCGGCATTTCCGGCATGCATGGTATCTTGCCTAAAAACAATAAACTAATCAGGCCCCTTTTATTCCTAACCAGGAATGAGATCACTGACATATTCAATCAAACTGCCTTATCCTATCGGGAAGATAGCTCGAATCTTTCTACAAAATATGCCCGTAATAAGATCCGTTTAGAAGTTATTCCTGTATTAAAAAAACTTAATCCTGGTCTGGAACAAACATTTGAAGCGAACCGCAAACGTTTTGCCGAACTTGAGATAATATATGAGCAGCGTATCGCCCAGCTTCATAGTGAACTTTTCAGAATGATAAATGAGGATGAATATGAAATCGATCTGCCGAATCTCCAGCAATTAAATCCCTTGGGTACTCTCTTATATGGTTTATTTCACCCTTTCGGCTTTACAGAAGCAGTGCTTCATAATCTTTCCGAATCATGGGGAGGCAGGCCGGGTAAAGTCTTCAATTCATCAACACATCAGATCATACTAGACAGGAAGCAGATCATTTTAAGTAAAATAAAGCAGCAGCAGCCCGCAGAAATGAACATAGAGGTAAGCAGCAGCCAGATCAGCTGGAATGGTCAAAAATTCGGTGTCAGAATCATACCTGTGAATGAATTTTTATTACGGAAGGATGCAGAGATTGCGCAGCTTGACATGGACCTGCTTGAATTTCCATTAACATTAAGGGTATGGAAGAAGGGGGATCACTTTTATCCCTTAGGAATGAAAGGGAAAAAGAAGCTTAGTGATTTTTTTATAGAACATAAAATCCCATTGAACCGGAAAAAAGACATCGGGATACTTCAAAATAAGAATGGACATGTGCTGTGGATTGCTGGCTTCCGTATTGATGAGCGCTACAAAATTAACCGGAACACCAAAAAAGTTTTTATCTTCGAACAATTCATCTGACATGCAAAACAATCAAACAGCCTTTATAGAAAAACAATATCTGGGCCGCGATTACAGCCGGATTAGCGTCAGAATGGTGATGGCACTTTTTTGTTTTGCTGCATATTTCATTACCGAAAGACGGGAAGAAAATGCGAGTCTGTTCCTGGTTGTAGGCAGCGGCATTCTTTTCGTTTCAGTCATTATGATGTTTCTGCTCCATTATAAAACCACTGTAAAAAACAAAAGCATTGTTTTGGATGGATTATGGACCACCAAAATGGTTAAGATCGACCTAAATAGCATTGTTAAAGTGGAACGCATACCATACAGCTCGTATATTATCAATAACCCGGTTTACAATTTACACCAGAAAGGTGCCGTACGTTTCTATGCAGGTGGAAAAGATGCTATAAAACTAACCGACAGGGACGGACTTCTTTATATTATCGGAACCCAAAGCCCTACTGAACTTGAGCAAAGTATTAAGGCCGAGATGAGTAAATAGCCTTTGCAGGCTCCAATACCGCATTTCCTTTTGTGTAATCGTTAAGATCAAGGCGCGGGATATTTACTTCTGCTTACATAAATTAATGCAGGTTAAAATCTGAAATCTGAAAAACAGACTATTACATAATTGACATTTTTGAAGAATGAAGGCCGGGAAAATTACTTACCAAGAACACTGGAAACCATCTTTTCCAGGTCCTCTATATCAAAGGGCTTAGCCAGGAAACTGTCAGCACCGGCCACCTCGGCTAATGCTTTGACATCATTGTTTGCTGAGAAGTAAATAATAGGAATATGATTTAAATCTGACTGCGCTTTAATCGCCTGGGTAGCTTTTATACCACCCATGTCAGGAATCCAGTTATCCATCAAAATAATACTAGGATTGATCTCTTCTACGGCCTCTACAATATCTTTACAATGGTTGCGCGTATGCACCTCCCATCCTTTTTCTTCCAGAATATATGTACAGATTGAAAGGATATCCTCGTCATCATCACAAATTAATATACGTTTCGCCATCTTAAAAATTTAAGCTTAAATGCAATTAGCATCCTCAGTCCTGTCACAACCCTACACTGAAAGAAAGATAAATGAAAAGCACAATAAAACTAAAGAATTTTTAATAAATAGCAAAGACTTACCTGCATTTTAATAATAAGATTTAGATATTAAAGTAATCTTCGTAAAAGGTAGAAATCCAAATCAAATTTTTATTCTTTTGCAATTACCCCTCATTTTAGCGAATATTCCTATATCTGACAATCATAATGAGTATAATAAACACAATCGCAAGCAATATTAAGATCTTCATATTTATCAAATATAGAAGACTAAAACTTTTTACAAAAAATCCATGATGCATTGAATTACTAATATTTTTAGTATAATTTTGCAATATGAATGATAAGGAAAAAATTAAAGCAGCGGTACTTATGCTTCGACAGCTGAAAAGGATGGTCGGATTTTTCATGAAAAAAGAAATCTCAGAGCTTATTGAAAAGCTGGAGGGAAATGAACTCAATCAATCCGGAAAGTTCAAGGATACAGAATAAACACTATTATACCATTAACCGTCGTTTTCAACGCTGTCTGTATAAAACTGCCGGGAATTCTTAGTTTATTTCTAAATCCTCTTCAATTTTAACTTTCGCAGGTCTGAGTGCCAGAAAATATAAAACGATCAGGCCGGAAAAAATTAAACTGAACAAATTCCCCTTTAAGATAAAGGCAACAATCCCGAATAAACAGGCCACCTCAAGAAAAGCCATTCTTAACAGATACGCAGTTTGATAACCCATAATTTTCTCCTTAAGACTATTTTTATCAGCCAATGCTGAAATCTGTTCTCTGAATAAAAACATACTGCCAACAAAAGCAACAATTGCGAGAACCGGCACGATGTAGATATAAATATCCTGCGAATCCTCGAATTCAAAATAGGTGTTCTTTTGCTGCATTAAAGCTACAATCGCAAATATTACCTGTGAACCCAGAAAAATAAAATAAAGTAAAGACAGGGTTTTTAAAGAATGATTAAGATTTTGAGTAGATTTTGGTTGTTCCATGATTTCGAGCGTTAAATTGTTAATTAGCAATATTTAAATATAAGATTATTAGACAATTAATCTATTTGCTTTATTTAAAAAAAAATCTCCCACTTCCTTTTAATTTTAACCTTATGTCTGTATCAACCCTCAAAAATCTTCATGTAACTTTGTAATTCTACTCAATCATAGGTGCAGACTCAAGTAAATAACATTAAAGTTCAAAAAATTGTTTTATTCGTTGACCTTAATAATTCTTGCGGGACATGCTAATGCCACTCTTTTAGACCCTTCAACGAGAGAAATGCCCACAGATAAAACCGGGATCCCCTTTTTAAATACAGCTTTTACCAGGTTTGCTTTCCCATCTTTGGTTGACATACGCCATATATCAGGCATCATTTCATAGCAAATTCCACAGCCAATGCATTTCTTACGATAGAAGGTTATATTAGGCATTTAGTTTTCTACAATTTTATAGAGTTTATCTTTTGAGGTGATTTTTTCTGAAAATGGGAAAGTGATAAGGTCGCCTTTTACAGCTCGTTCTGCCTTTATACCATTTACGGTCAGCTTATCCATTTTTTCCTTTTTTACGCCAAAGTCCGGACCAATAACCATCAATGTATCACCTGCACTGATACTTCCGGATTCTAACAGGAATTCACAAACCTTAATGTTAGGGTAATATTTTTTCCCTTTACCGATATATACTTTTTTCTCTGTAGCGACAGATCCATGATGAGAAGTCCATTCGCCCAGCTTTCTGCCTAAATAATAACCTTCCCAAAAGCCCCGGTTATAAACAGTGGCCAGTTCATTTTTCCATTTTAGTATACTATTCGAGTTATATGTTTCATTTTCAATAGCTTTCAATGCTTCACGGTAACATCGGGTAACCGTATAAACATAGTCTGCCCCTTTACTTCTGCCCTCGATTTTTAAAATTGTCACCCCGCTATCTAATACCTGGTCAAGAATATCAATGGTACATAAATCTTTAGGGGACATGATGTATTCATTATCAATAAGCAATTCTTCATTCGTTTCTAAATCAGTAACCTTATATGAATGCCGGCAATGCTGGTTGCATGCACCACGGTTGGCTGAGGAGTTTTGAGAATGGAGGCTTAAATAACATTTCCCTGAAATGGCCATACAAAGTGCTCCATGAACAAATATCTCGGTCTTCATCAATTCACCCGAAACACCTTTAATCTTTTTTCGAATGACCTCATCTGTAATTTGCTTCACTTGTTTTAATGTAAGCTCACGGGCAAGCACTATCGTATCAGAAAATGCCGCGAAAAACTTAAGCGATTCAATATTACTTACGTTAGCCTGAGTAGAAATATGCAAGGGGATACCAAGCTCTTTGCAAAGCTCTAATACGGCAAAATCCGAAGCAATTACCGCATCAATGCCCTGTTTTTTGACTTCTTTCAATATTCTGCGAAGTAATTGCATATCATGTTCATACATCACCGTGTTTAGGGTGAGATAGGCTTTTACATGATGAGCAGAACATATGGTTTTAATTTCTTTTAAATCAGATACAGAAAATGAATTGATGGATTTGGCGCGCATGTTTAATTGCTCAACCCCAAAATAAACCGCATCTGCACCAGCTTGAATAGCTGCCTGTAAACTTTCAAATGATCCGGCAGGAGACAATAACTCAATATCTTTCTTTCTCATATTCACATTTTGTTTGACAGGAGCTTTGGAGATTAATAACTTCTTCAATTTGCTCTTGAAACACATCTAATAATTCATCTGCCTCGCTTTTATCAAAATCCTCATGAAGAATAAATTAATGGTTTCTTGGCTGCGGATTCGTATTTCATAACAATTTTTATCAGGCAATTTTTTGTTGGAAAATTAAATACATATTTATAAAGGACTTGATAAAAGACAAAATTATCTTTTATTCTTGAAAATGCTATCTTTAGCAGTAAAAATAAGCTACTTTCATACATAATACCAGGATAAAGAATTCTCTTTCATTATATTGTAGATCAATGTTCATGTTTCAGAGATTGCACCGGCCAAGTATTTCAGAGAATTTTTAAAACATAAAGCGATTAAACCATGAAGACCCGGATTTTAACTATAGCAGGAATTATACTTACCTTATTTGGATTGATTACCATATTTATGGCCGGTTCTGTAATCTTTGATTTATTTGGCATACGTGCAAAAGAAGGTAACTATGTTCCTTTCGTGGTTTGGGCAAACTTTATATGCGGATTTATTTACCTGCTTGCTGCTTACGGTTTCTTTTCAATAAAAACCTGGACAGTGCTTTCTCTGATTACTGCTCTTGCAATTCTTATCGTCGCATTTGGCGGATTATTAATCCATATTAATTCAGGTGGCCTTCATGAAACTAAAACCGTTGCAGCAATGCTATTCAGGACTGCCGTCACCCTGGCTTTTACCCTGCTGGCTTATTTCAAAATTTCAAGAAGGATTTCTGTTAAATAATTAGTGACCTGAAAAATCATTTTAGCGATTCATTGACAGGAACGCTCTTCCTTCCTCCGGTTTTCACGAAAACATTTTAAAGCTTTTCTTCAGCGTTTGTAACATTAGTCACCATCAATGTATCTTTACGTTGGCACCTTTGTTTTTTATTTAAAACAAAGGCTATTTAATTCATTCATATTTGAACATTAACCATTTCTTTTACAAACCATGAAAAGTCTATTTATAATATTACTGGCACTTGGGTTTAGTATGGCATTTGATGTCCAGGCTCAACCACTTCCAAAAACAATCCAACCGGGGAGTTTAAAAAACACCTGGACAAAAAATGAACTGATCGAACCTGCAGCATTGGCTGCCATCATAAAAAATCCAAAAGCTGCCAAACCACTTATATTTAATATTGGCGTGGTAGATGATATCACGGGAGCTAAAAACATGGGCGCTGCGAGCGAAAAGGAAAATTTAGCGCGGTTTAAAAAAACGTTGGCCAAACTGCCTAAAAATACCCCGATCGTTGTTTATTGCGGATGTTGTCCCTTTGACCGTTGTCCGAATATTCGCCCGGCATTCCAGGCTTTAAAAGAAGGAGGCTTCAGCAAAGGAAAGCTGCTTAATCTGCCAACCAATTTAAAGACTGATTGGATAAGTAAAGGATATCCCTTAGCGAAATAACGAGAAATGGAAACAAAGCTCGGTCTTAGGGAAAACTGGAAGCAGTTTACCATCCTGGTAATTGTTAATGGCTTTGTCGGAGCGCATATTCCTGAAATAGGAGTTTCATAGCCCTGTTTATTATACCAGGATTATAAGAACAATTTCAGGATGAAATTCGACTATGTAACTTTTGTAACCATCTTCAGCTTAAACTTCCAGGATATTTGCACGAAACGAAAAAAAATCTATGGAAATATTAGGCTTTATATTAGCTGCAATTGTTGGCATATCATTAGGGTTGATCGGAAGCGGTGGCTCTATTTTAACTGTTCCGATCCTCGTATATGTATTGGGTACAGATCCTGTATTAGCTACCGCTTATTCATTATTTATAGTTGGTATTACCTCCCTGGTCGGCGGCGCTCAAAGTGCCATACAAAAACGGGTCGATTTTAAAACCGTTTTAATCTTTGGTATCCCTTCCGTTGCGACTGTTTATGCAACCCGTATGTGGCTGGTACCGATGATACCACAGGAACTCTTTTCGATAGGATCTCTCGAAATTACTAAACCGATTGCATTGATGTTATTATTTGCATTGGTTATGATCTTAGCCTCCGTAAGTATGATCAGGCCCGGTAAGAACATAGATGCAGGGGAAGATGTGCCATTGACTTATAATTATCCCTTGATATTGCTGGAAGGAGCAGGAGTGGGTTTATTAACAGGTTTGGTTGGTGCTGGTGGTGGATTTCTGATCATTCCGGCACTTGTTATATTGGCCAGGATGCCGATGAAACTGGCAGTAGGAACTTCCCTTTTCATAATTGCCGGGAAGTCCCTGATTGGATTTATCGGAGATCTGCAGGGAAGTCAGATTATTGATTGGAAAGTGCTGGGGTCTTTTTCAGCTTTCGCGATAGCAGGTATCTTTATCGGAATTCTGTTATCAAAGAAAATTCCGGGCGACAGGCTAAAAAAAGCATTCGGCTGGTTTGTATTAATAATGGGTATTTACATTATTATTAAAGAAATATTTTTCCCATCAATAGGCGGGCATTAATTCATTCTTTTTCAAAGGAATATTTTTATTTATTAGTCTGAACAGGGGTAAAAAAAAATGAAAATCTGTCATATATCAAATGCAACTAATGTTACCGAATTCAGCAAAAAAACATCGGACATTTGTATTATAATTATTAACTAAAAAATAAACTAAAATTATGTTTTTTCAGCACATTTACGATAAAAGCCTTGCACAGGCAAGTTATTTTATCGGTTGTCAGAGAGCTGGCGTAGCCGCCGTTATTGATGCTAAGCGGGATGTGGATACTTATCTTGAAATAGCCAAAGCCAATAACATGAAGATTACCCACATCTTTGAAACTCATATTCATGCCGATTTCCTTGCAGGTTCCAGAGAACTGGCTAAACTTACCGGAGCTGATATGTATCTTTCTGATGAAGGGGGCTCAGGCTGGGAATACGAATTCCCTCATATTGGCCTTAAAGATGGCGATAAAATTAAACTCGGCAATCTAACCATTGATGTGATGCACACTCCCGGACATACTCCGGAAAGTATCAGCTTTTTATTAACAGATAATCCGGCCATCAATGAACCTGTTATGCTGTTTACCGGTGATTTTGTTTTTGTTGGCGATATTGGCCGTCCTGACCTGCTTGAAAAAGCAGCCGGTATGATGGGCACAAAGGAAGTCGGCGCAAAACAGATGTATGAATCGATTAAGAAATTCAATGCCCTTCCAGATTTTATCCAGGTATGGCCAGGTCATGGTGCCGGATCGGCATGTGGTAAAGCCCTGGGTGCTGTACCAAGTACAACCGTGGGATATGAAAAACTTAGAAACTGGGCCTTCCAGCACAAGAATGACGAAAAAGGCTTTGTGCAATACCTGTTGGAAGATCAGCCAGAGCCACCTAAGTATTTCGCTATGATGAAAAAGCTGAATAAAGTAGACCGCCCTTTATTAACAGAAGTGCCAAAACTTAAAAAATTATCAGCAGAGACATTAAAAGAAAACCTGGCGAAAGGAATGAAGTTAATTGATGCAAGAAATAAAACTGATTTTGAAGTTGGTTTCATTCCGGGAAGCATCAATATTCAAGGCAATAATTCTTTTGCTACATGGGCTGGATGGTTTTTGAAGTATGATGAACCATTTATGCTTTTAGCGGATGAAGAACAGCTGGATGATCTGACCCGGAAACTAATGCGTATCGGCCTCGATAATATTGAAGGTTATATCCCCGACACTGCAACATGGACAGAAACCGGTGGGAGTTTACAAAAAACCAATCTCATTTCACTGGAAGAAACAAAACGCCTGATACAGGAGAATAACGTACAGATAGTGGATTTAAGAGGTGCGTCCGAATATAAATCAGGGCATATTGCAAAAGCTGATAATGTATTTGTAGGCACTCTGCCTGAAAACCTGGATAAAATAAGTAAAGATAAGAAAGTGATCATCCATTGCCAGAGCGGTGACAGGGGGACGATCGGATATTCCATTTTAGCAAAAAACGGATTTACAAACGTAGCGAATTTCTCAGGCAGCATTAATGAATGGGTGAATGCAGGAGAACCAATTGTTTCTTAAATTAATTAAATGGATTGAATTAAATGGCTGCCTTGAAAGGTAACCATTTTCTATCCTTCCGAATACTTAGGGTATAACATGAAACAAACGATTTTAACAAACTGGACAATCATTAGATTTCTGCGCCTGCTAATGGGCTTAGCTGTTATCGTGCAGGCAGTGATCCTTAAAGATACACTCCTGGGTGCAGCCGGTTTATTATTCAGCAGTATGGCCGTATTTAATGCAGGTTGCTGCGGCACAGCAGGCTGTGCTAGCCCTGCTAAAAAATCTTCTAAAGATTTAAAGGATACTACTTATGAAGAATTGGGTTAAGCGCAATATCTTTTACATAACAGGAGCGGTGCTTGGAGCTCTGGCAGGTTATTTTTACTGGCAAGAGGCAGGATGTTTATCCGGCACCTGTGCCATTACATCGAACCCTGTCAACAGCACGATTTATGGTGCAGCAATGGGTGCTTTATTAGCTGGGATGTTTAAAAAGAAAAGCACTAAACAGGTATTACAGGAAGAAAAACAATCATGACATTTAGCGAGATCATAAATTCAGAAAAACCGGTACTGGTAGATTTTTTTGCAGAGTGGTGCGGCCCATGTAAAGTAATGGGCCCCATTCTCAAAGACGTAAAACAGGAAATTGGCGATGCAGCCACAATTGTAAAAGTTGATGTGGATAAGAACCCACAGGCTGCAAATGAATACCAGGTAAGAGGTGTGCCTACGCTTATACTTTTCCAAAAAGGAAAACCCCTCTGGAGACAAAGCGGTGTAGTACCAAAACCGGGAATAGTTGAAATATTAAAAAAATACACCATTTAAAAATTAAAAGAAATGAACATATTCAAACAGTTATTCGGCGGATCAGAACCTGTCGATCTGAAACCAATCATTGAAGAGGGTGCCTATTTAGTTGATGTAAGGAGCCCCGCAGAATTTGCACAGGAACACGTTAAAGGCTCTGTCAATATTCCCCTTGATACGCTTCCCACTCAGTTAGCTAAGTTCAAAGGCAAGAAAACAATAGTCGTATTTTGCCGTAGCGGAAGCCGCAGCAGCATGGCAAAGTCTATTTTAGAAAAAAATGGCTATAGCAATGTGATTAATGGCGGCACCTGGGAAGATGTAAATCAATATGTAAAATAAAGCTGATTAATAAACCGGGACTTTAATTGGGTCCCGGTTAAAAAAAATCAATCTGTTTAATTCGCTTAAGATATAGCCTGCTAACAAATAAAAATGTACATTAATATATGGAAAATTTAAAAATTCTTATTCCAACAGATTTTTCAGTTCAGGCCGAATATGCTTATCTGATGGTCAAAAAGCTGGAAGAAAAAGCCGCAATTGATATTCATTTTTTGCACGTTTTACAAGTGCCTGACACGGTAACAATGGATTCTCATGGTACGATCAATACCTGCGGGGAAATTGACGTTAATTATGTGCTCAAACAAAAAGAAATAGCTGAAAGAAAATTAGCCAATCTTAAAAGCCTGTATGGTGAACAAATCCAGACACACCTGGTTTTGGGGAAAATAACCGATGCAATTTTGAAGTTTTCCGATGTCAATCATTTTGATTTAGTAGTCATGGGTACCAAGGGGGCATGGGGTCTGCGTGAATCATTATCAGGATCAGAAACACAAATGATAGCACGCAAATTAAAAACACCATTGCTCTCTTTAATGTGCGACCGGTCTGATTTAAATATTCAGAATATTTTACTTGTGCACAATTTCAGTCAGCCTGCGAAAGAGGACATGACACTGCTGCATAAGCTAATTAATGCATTTGATACCAAAGTCCATTTCCTTCAGATTATCACTGGAAACTCTGATATGCAACAAGGTTCGATTGAAGCCAACATGAACAAATTTGCCGGGCTGAATAAAATCAGCAATTACGCATGTCATATTATAAATGATAAAGACGTGGAAAGCGGTGTTATACATTATAACCAAATGAACAATATGGATATCATTTGTATTGGCACACATGGTAAGGGCGGTATATTTCATCACAGTGAAACCGAAAAATTGATTAATCACCTGTTCAAGCCAATCATTTCGTTTCAATTAAACAATAACATCCAATAATGAGAGAAATAATAACACAAACCTGGTCCTGGTGGTTTTCCGGGACAATGATAGCCGGAATAATGTTTTTCCTTCTATATTTCGGACAATCATTCGGCTTTTCAT
This sequence comes from uncultured Sphingobacterium sp., assembly GCA_964358565.1. GTDB lineage: Bacteria > Bacteroidota > Bacteroidia > Sphingobacteriales > Sphingobacteriaceae > Daejeonella. The sequence continues at coordinate 24,781 of CAYHRC010000001.1, forward strand.
CTAATTTAAGGACTATTTGTGCAGCAAGCGGACTGGGCAAAAAAGTGAAATTTTTTGACTTTAACTGGAGAAGCCAGATGTGGAACCTTGTATTTCTTATCGGTGCTATTGCTGGCGGCTTTATAGCAAGACAGTTTCTTTCAACAGATGCACCGGTACAAATTTCAGAGGCTACCATTACTGATCTGGGAAAACTGGGTTTTGCGGCTCCTGCATCTTTACAACCCGCTGAACTATTTAGTCTGGATGCAGCTTTTTCTTTAAAAGGCTTCCTTATTTTAGCTTTTGGGGGACTCATGGTTGGATTTGGATCCCGTTATGCGGGTGGTTGTACTTCCGGTCATGCAATCAGTGGCTTGTCTGATTTGCAATGGCCCTCACTTATTGCTGTAATTGGCTTCTTTATCGGCGGTTTAGCAATGACTTTTTTAATTTTCCCCTTAATATTTTAATCCTATGAAGTTTATAAAATTTCTTTTACTCGGCATTGTCTTTGGAGTAGTAATGGCGAAGTCTGAGGCCATCTCCTGGTTCCGGATACAGGAAATGTTTCGTTTTCAGTCTTTTCACATGTATGGGATCATCGGCACTGCTGTCATACTTGGCGTTATCGGTGTTGCCTTAATAAAAAAAATCAAAATCAGAGACTATCATGGCAACCCGATCCAATTCAATCCGAAGGATAAATCATTTGCCCGGTATATTCTGGGAGGATCTATATTTGGCTTAGGATGGGCCTTGAGCGGCGCTTGCCCCGGACCCATGGTAGTGAATATCGGATATGGCTTTTTATCCATGGGAATCGTATTTTTCTTCGCCCTGGTGGGAACCTATCTCTATGGATTATTGAAGAATAGCCTTCCTCATTAAATTATCTTCCCGGGGATGTCGCCAGCACGCTAATTCTCCTTGTTTTTTTTTCTTAACACACATTTTCTAAAATGGACGCTTTACATCCAATCCTGATGGTGTGACGTTTAAACAATCATTTAATGAAAAAAACCATTTTATACTTAAGCCTGATGCTGCTTGCTTTCGGGAATAAAGTACATGCACAGCAATATGAAATTCCCAAAAGCAGAGAAACGGATTATCAGGCCAAAGGAATTAGAGCCGAAGACACGACCTCTTTACTATCTGCTTTTAAAAAGGGGCAGACTAAGGGCAATTTCCGGTATTTTTTCATGGCAACAGATAATAAAGAAGGCCTGACTGATTATTATGCAAATGCACTCGGTGGCGCCATACGTTATGAAACTGCGAAATTTCATGGCTTTCAGCTTTCCCTGAAAGCTTCTTATACTTTTAATATTGGATCTTCCGATTTAAGCATTGCAGATTCAACAACCAGACAATTTAACCGTTATGAAGCTGTACTCTTTGATGTAGAAGATCCGGCTAATAAAAAAGACATTACCCGGCTGGATGAATTTAACCTTAAGTATAATTATAAGAATTCAAACCTTGTTCTGGGTCGGACTTTAATCAATACCCCGTTCATAAATTTACAGGATGGCCGCATGGGTCCAACCGCGGTTGAAGGGGTATGGCTAGAATTCAATCAGCTAAAAAATACAAAAATCGAAACGGGCTGGCTCAATGCTATTTCTCCGAGGGGAACCACTAAGTGGTATAACCCAGGGCAATCCATGGGTATTTATCCTGCCGGCCTTAATCCTGACGGGACAAAATCACAATACAAAAATTCTATTGAAAGTAAATCCGCGGCCTTAATGGGTATTAGTACCTCCATCGATAACCTAAAGTTGCAGGCATGGGATTTATTTGCAGAGAATACTTTTAATAGTGCCCTATTACAAGCAGATCTACAATTTCCTCTAAAAAATAAGAACTCTCTTTTTGCTTCAGCGCAGCTCATAAGACAGGATGCCATAAATGATGGCGGCAATAAAGATATTAGTAAAACTTACTTTGAAAAAGGAGGGAAAGCAATTACCTTCGGGACAAGGGCTGGCTGGAAAAATAAACAATGGGAAGCAGCACTTAATTATAATCGCATCACAAATCATGGACGTTATTTAATGCCCCGTGAATGGGGAAAAGATCCATTTTTCACCTTCTTGCCCCGCGAACGTAATGAAGGCTTTGGAGATGTACATGCTTTTATGGCAAAAGTTAATTATAGTATTCCCATGTCAGGATTTAAAACATCCCTGGCAGCAGGTTATTATCAATTGCCCGATGTTAAAAACTACAACTTAAATAAGTATGGCTTACCTTCGTATACACAGATCAATTCCGATACCCGTTATTCCTTTAACGGAATGTTTGAAGGTCTTGAAGTTTCTTTACTGCTTGCAGGAAAAATAAATAGTGGTAAAACTTACAATAACGATCTTTATACGTTTAATAAAGTAGATATGATGCAGTATAACCTTGTTTTAAACTATCACTTTTAAGCTGCTATGACTGATACACATGGTTTCAATTCAGCATTTGAACCTGCCCTGATCAAAGAGATGCAGAAATTTGGCGAAATAAAGCATTATAAAGAAGGCGAAATTATCATGGATTATGATAAATACGTCCGTACGATGCCTCTGATTGTAAACGGCACTATTAAAGTGCTTCGCAGGGATGAGAAAGGAAAGGAAATCTTGTTGTATTATTTATCAAGTACTGAAAGTTGTTCGATGGCCTACAGTTGCTGTTTAGAGGCAAAAAAAAGTGAGATCAGAGCGATCGCAGAAGATGATGTTGAATTACTGGCTATACCTCACGCGAAACTGGATGAATGGCTATGTAAATACCCCAGCTGGAAAAACTATATTATGCGTAGTTTTAATGAACGCTTTTTAGAATTGCTGAAATCTATAGAAAGTATTGCGTTCCATAAACTTGATGAGCGCCTTATTTCTTATTTGAAAGAGAAACAGCGCCTTTCAGGTTCAAGTGTGATAAAAGTTTCCCATTATGTAATTGCTGATGAACTGGCCACCTCAAGGGTGGTCATATCACGCCTGTTAAAGCAATTGGAAAATGATGGCAAGATCCTGCTTTACCGGAATGAAATAAAACTGTTAAAGGATTTTAACTGAAATTCGAATCCAAATCCATTATTTCCAATTATCAAAACCTAAACTGCATAAAGGCAATTTTCTAATCCAATCAATTCTGTTTATTTCAAAAAAACCAATCTCAGATTGATACTTATTGGAAAAAGCCGATTTCGCAAAGTAACTTTTGTTACTTTCTATTGTTTTATCCTTATATAACTTTATAAAATTGGTTAATTTCAAATTAAATCAAAATTAAAGACAAAATATGCCTGATAATCAATTAAATGATATTGAGAAAGCTTTAGTGAATGTTACTCGTTGGCTGATTATTGCCACTGTGCTATTTATAGTTATTGGTGGAATCTTTATAGGTACTTTATTTGATCCTGGAGCAAGAAAAGAAGCACTTAATCAACCGCTTGCAGAATCCGCAGTTGTTTCAGCCCCTGCCTCCCAGCCAAAAGCAGTAAATCAGGCAAAAGCATCCAATCTTCTCTGGACTCCTCCTGCTGAAAGTACGCTTCCTCCCGGAAATGAAGGCGAAATGATCCTCTATGGAAAAGATCTAATAGCCCATACTTCTGCATATCTCGGCCCGGCGGGTAAGGTTGCGCACATCAGCAATGGTATGAATTGCCAGAACTGCCATCTGGAGGCAGGTACAAAAGCATGGGGAAATAACTATTCCGCCGTTTATTCCACTTATCCCAAATTCAGAGCCCGTTCCGGCACTAAGGAATCCATTGTCAAACGCATTAACGACTGCTTTGAGCGGAGTTTAAATGGCGCTCCACCGGATAGCACCAGTAAGGAGATGAAAGCCATGCTGGCTTATATGAAATGGCTGGGAACCGGCGTAGAAAAAGGCAAAGCTCCGGAGGGCGCAGGACTAAAAAAACTTCCCTTTTTAAATCGTGCAGCAGATCCCAAAAAAGGAGCTTTAGTTTATGGTTCTAAATGCGTGTCTTGTCACGGTAAAAGTGGAGAAGGTTTCCAAAATCCTGAACACACAGAATACCTATTCCCTCCCCTCTGGGGAAAAAACAGTTATAATGATGGAGCAGGCTTATACCGCATCAGTAATTTTGCCAGCTATGTTAAAAACAATATGCCCTTAGGTACTTCATATGAAAAACCACAATTGAGTGATGAGGAAGCCTGGGATGTGGCTGCATATGTCAATTCCCAAACACGGCCTCACAAAGACCAGAGGAATGACTGGCAGGATATCAGCAAAAAGCCAATTGATTTTCCATTTGGGCCGTATGCCGATAAGTTTACAGCAGTCCAGCACAAATACGGTCCGTTTGAGCCCATTGTTAAGGTATACAAGCAAGGAAAATAATTGCTTCTATTTTCTTTTGAACGCTTGACAAATTTGTATTCAAAATAATATTAATACCATTAACATGTCAGATGCTAAAACTAAAAACTGCAATTGCTTAATACCCGCCGTACATTTTTAAAAACTGCCGGATTAGCTATTCATCGTGAAAAACAAATTAAAGGCGGATCCAGGCAAAAGAAGATAGACCTGATTAACGCTTTCAATGCTGACTGGAATGATCTTAGTGTCGATTGGTTTGCCAATGATGAGATTGCTTCGGTCGTGCCTCCCAAGGACAGAATAGTGGTGCGAGTGCGAATCCGGCGAAGCAATCCCTTCACATTGCCAGCGTAGCACAACGATCCTTTGTCATTAAGAGCGTAGCGAAGCAATCCTTAAA
>CAYHRC010000001.1:29537-31888 GCA_964358565.1 uncultured Sphingobacterium sp.
AATGTGTTATCGCTGGGTACAACATCAAAATGAGAACAAAAAATTTATGGAAATTGAGGGATACCAATTATTTCAGTCATTAGACTGCACAATACTGGTACTTTTTTAAGCTTGAATATAGGCTGTCGAGGTCAAAAGGCTTTTTAAGATAATCATTGAAACCATACTTTCTATATTCTGATTGGATATTATTATTACAGCTGGAAGCAATTACAGGAAGATTTTCAAATTTAGTTTTAATCATCATGCATGCATGAATTGCATCGGTACCGCTCAGCTTGAAATCCAATATAATCGCATCCGGACTGAATTGCTCAATATGAGAGATAATTTCATGACTGCTTCTAAGCGGCAATACATTTATCCCCTCTATCTCAAGGCTTAAACTTAATACCTCAAGTACTCCTGCATCACAATCTTGAACTATTATATTCATATATACTATTTTTAAAAACCAGAATTGAATTAAATCAGAAACCTTGCTTTTATATATGACCGGTACAGAAAAAAGATGAAATCGCCTCTTGAGTAATATGGTTTAATTGATATGAAGATATTATTTAATAGTATAGGTGTCAAGTGATTAAACACCTGAATAGCGGGCATGAAATACCCTATTTAGTTGATGATTTTTCAGTATAAATACCAATATTGATTCAGTCTTTCTATAAATTTTCCCGAAAAATACAATTCAATCCAATCTTAAAGGTAAAGATAACCCGTACCCGAACTTACTTCTCAGGTGCTTTCCCGATCAGCTCCATAAACTGATCCAGTTTTGGAGTAATAATGATCTGGGTCCGCCTGTTTTTAGACTTACCAGATTCGGAATCATTACCTGCAACAGGGTTATACTCACCTTTCCCTCCCGCAGTGAGTCGTTTCGGATCAACACCATAGTTGTTTTGCAATGCCTGAACTACAGATGAGCCTCTCAATGCGCTCAGATCCCAGTTGTTCCTGATATTTGCCATAGATATCGGCACATTATCCGTATTGCCTTCAATCAGTACATCATAATTGTCATAATCTTTAATGATCTTGGCTATTTTGCTTAAAGTTTCGCCAGCTTTATCAGATATTTCATAGCTTCCTGATTTATAGAGCATATTATCGGAAAGTGATATATAAACCACCCCTTTAAGAACCTGGATATCCACATCATTCTTTTCCGCCTGACTTAAAGAACGGGTCAGGTTATTTGTTAAGACCATATTGAGTGAATCGCTTTTATTCTTGGCATTCACCAGCTGCTGAATATACTTGTTCGAACTGTTGATCTCATCTACGAGCTTCGAGATGTTCACATTTCCCTGACTTGTGGAATTTAAACATTTCTCGAGGGCTGCCTGCAGTGAAGCAGTATTTGACTTTGCTGCCGCGATTTGCTCTTCAAGGCTGGCAACCCTGCTTTTTGATCCGCTGAGTTCCTGCTGAGTGCTTTGGTATCTCTGATTAAGATCGTTATTGCTTTCCTGTAATTTATCGTAACTGGTCCGCAATTCACTATATTTTTTATTGCTTATACAGCCCTGGGAAAGTATTGCTATGAGGAGAATTATTGGTGCTAAAATGTAACTTTTCATAATCTGCGGTTTAATTAAAAACATACCCAATACTAACAAAACAGCTTTGATAAGATTTTATTGCCCTTCGGATGAGGAAAGTTCATTAATAGAATTCTATTCTTATGTCGATTTTAATCAGCATCAGAGCCCGGCATTTGAGGACAGCCGATATATGAAAACTTAAAAAGTTATGCCTTGCGATGCAGGCATACTGTTCCCGAAATCCTGATCCTTGTATGTAGAGTACCTGCCTGAAAACACTTTACAAATACACTTGTTAAACTTTTATTACTACTAATTATAAGATCATGTCAGATAATAAAAACGTTCAGGATGGCCGGGATCGGTCAAGAGTTGATGCTAATGAAAGCTATGAGCTTTCTTACATCGAAAAAAAATTAGGGGTCAGCAGAGACCAGGTTAAACAGGCCATTGCCGCAGTTGGCAGCAACAGGGATAAGGTAGAGGAATATTTAAAAAATATTGTTAAATGATGATAAGTATAGAAGAACTGCAATCATTTTTTAATCCGGTTACTTTACCGGAAACCGTTCATGTGGAGCAGGACATTAAAATTATTAATGTTCCTGTTTTTGTAGAAAGCCATTTGCAGGTACTTAAGGTAAATGGCTTAGTACCAGCTTACTCCGCATGAAAGGCTCATCGAGTTGAGGGACCTTATACAGGCTCAAATGAATTAATTATTAATTTGATGTCTTCTAATTCCGATTAAATGAAACCTGCATGAGCTTGCCGCTCTCAAACTGAAATGAGAAAAGCTCA
>CAYHRC010000002.1:0-27620 GCA_964358565.1 uncultured Sphingobacterium sp.
AGCATTCCCTATCAGAACCATTGACAGTACCAGGATCAATAATGAGATCTTTATAATAGTAACCCGTCCGATGCGGTCAGACATCTTTCCGGATACAAATCGGATTAGCAGGGAGGCCACAGTAAATACCATGTAGAACATACCTTTATTTGCTACTCCAAGATGGCTTCCCCAGTCTGAAATGACAGTGAGTATTACCCCATAACTAAGGTACGACAGAAAAGATACAATCGCGCCGGGTAAGACCCGGTGTTCAATGATCTCCTTCCGGCTTATTTTTAAATGCGAAAATTTAAACCGTTCCTTTGGGTTCAAAGTTTCCTTCATATTCATGACGATAACGATCGATAATAAAGCAAATATAGATGAACAATAAAAAAGGGCATTTATTGACATTCTCCCGGTCAATTCACTTCCAATAGCAGGGCCGATAGCCAATCCTGTACTGAAACAGAGACCATGTATACCCATTGCTTCGCCCCAGCGGTTAGCAGGAACAATGTCAGCCACATATGCTGAAGTAGCGGTAGGTTTAAACCCTGTAGAGAAACCATGGAACAGTCTCAGCCATAAAAATCCTGCAATACTTGTTAAGAGGGGATATAATAAACCACAAATAACACATACCATGGAACCTACGGCCATTACAGGTACCCGGCCGATCTTATCAGTTAATTTTCCACTAAATGGCCGGGAAATCCCTGCCGTAAGGGTAAACAGAGCTATAATATAGCCTTTATATTCGGCCCCTCCCATACTGCTTAAATAAGCAGGCAGTTCTGGGATCAACATATTAAAACTTGCAGAGAACAGAAAAGAACTCATGCAAACTAATCCAAATTGCAGATTATATATAGGGTGTTTTTCAGCAGGCATATTCGGCGTAGAGTCCGACAAAAGTAACAAGAATTTTGACCTGACAACTTTTAATTATGATCCGGTAAATGAATTCAAAAGCGAAGTATTAAATTCAAAAATTATAGACATCGTTAAGTTATTGTTAATAGTTTTGCGACCACAAAAATATGCCGATGCATTTATTCCGTTCTACTCTGATTTTAGTCCTTATCCTCATCGTGCAATATACTTACGGACAGAGCAGTTCAGTTTTACAAAAAAGGAAAGCAGCGATTAACAAAGAAATCGAAATATTAAAAAGCACCCGCAATAAAATAGAAAATCGTAAAAAGCTTTCATTAACTCAGATCAATTTGTTAGATGCGCAGATAAAATTGAGGGAAGAAAAAATCGGCACAATCAACACTGAGATCAGGGAACTGGATAATAAGATCTACACTAATACTTCCGAAGTAAGAACTTTGCAATCAAATTTAAGTAAACTAAAGATTCAATACTCGAAGATGATTCTCTTTGCCTTCAGAAATCAGGGAGCTTATAATAAGTTGATGTTCATATTTGCATCGAGAGATTTTAACCAGGCTTATATGCGCCTCAAATATCTGCAGCAGATCGGCCAGTTGAGAAAGAGGCAGGCAAAAAACATAGTGAATACCCAGGTTACTCTTGAGAAAGAAATTTCGAAACTGGACCGGAATAAAAAAGATAAAAGTACCCTTCTTCTTGATCAGGTGACGGAAAAACAAACGCTGGGAAACGATAAAAATCAGCAATCAAAAATTCTAAAAACTCTAAGCAGTCAGCAAAAGACCTTACAGCAACAGTTGGCAAAAAAACAAAAAGAAGCAAAGGATCTTAATAATGCTATACAGGCTGCCATCCGAAAGGAAATACTTTCTGAACAGCGAAAGCAGGCAGAGCGGGCACGACTCGCAGAAAAAGCAAGGCTGGCAAGGCTTGCAGCTTTAAAAGCAAAAGCCGGAACTGCTACTGAACCTGCACCTGCACCGGTTTCAAAGCCTGCAGCAAAGGGTTCATCCGTATTAGCATCAAGTCCTGAGGATGCCATGCTTTCTTCAAGCTTTATGGGAAGCAGGGGGCGTTTACAGAAACCGGTTCAGGGAGTTGTCACACAAGGCTTTGGTCAGCATAAGTACAATTCAAACGTTACAGTTTTTAACACGGGTATCAATATTAAGACAGCCGAAGGAGCTAATGTATCTGCTGTCTACAGTGGCAAAGTCAGCAAAGTAGTATTTCTTGTGAATTCGTATACAGTGATCATCAGGCATGGGGAGTACTTTTCGATCTATTCAAAACTCAGGAATGTAAGCGTTTCCTCGGGGCAGGAAGTCAAAACAAGACAAAGCATTGGATCAGTTGCCACTGACGCATCTGATGGAATAACCGAAATGCAGTTTCAGATCTGGAAAGGTTCAAGCCCTGTAAACCCTGCAGGCTGGATCTCTGATTAAACTATTTAAACTGCGGGGTTGTCGTTTAGATATATCTCCATCTTTCCATGCGTACAGATCTGAATCTTTAAAATTAGCACTCTTTAAACTAATCTTTTTTGTGAAAAGAAAAACGTGTATGTTTGCACACTTTTAATTGAAATATGCTCTCGGAAGAAACAACTGTTGTAAGTTTATGGAAAGATAACTGGCAATCCTCTGATTACAGGAAGAAGCTTATAATTGGCCTGATCCTTCTCTCATTTATTCTGATTTCAATGCCATTTTTTTACCAGGCAATAGAACAAAGACGGGGAATTAAATTCAATGATTATTTATTGCAATGGTTGCCGGCTTATAATTTATCCCTTATAATTTTCATAACGATATGGTCAACGGCTTTGCTGACCTTTAGCCGTTTTAAGAAGGATCCGAATATTTTTTTAACATTTCTCTGGGGGTTCGTTCTTCTTAATCTTTCACGATTGGTTTCAATTGGTTTGATTCCTTTGAATGCACCGGAAAGCTTAATTCCTATCCAGGACCCGATAAGTAATTACTTTTACGGGGAGAAGTTCATCACAAAAGACTTGTTTTTTTCAGGTCATACGGCTGCCATGTTTCTTATATTCTTATGCCTGAAACAAAAAACCGATAAAATATTAGCCTGTTTAGCCACCCTGATCATTGCTATAGCACTTTTGCTGCAACACGTCCATTATACGATGGATGTTTTGATGGCTCCGCTTATTACCTACTTTATCTGGATAGGAGCAAAAAAGATCGTTGAATCTTAAAATCAGGATTGAAGTTTCAATCAGCTTTTTACGAAGTTTTTATCGATAAGCAACTGGATGATCCCATCCACAAGCCCCACTCTCGGAACAAATATTTGTTTAACCCCTCCCCATTTCATCACCGCCATATATATTTCAGCTGCTGGAATAATAACATCGGCCCTGTCCTGATTCAAACCCAATACGTTAATACGGTCTTTAAGAGAAAAAGAATTTAAATAAAGATACAATGACCTCAGTTTGGCCAGTGTTAAAGGGGAGTTATCCTTCCCATCGGCCATGCGAAACAACTTGTTAATATTACCGCCCGTTCCGATACCTGACAGATTTTTAAATGCCTGTGCTTTATTCTTTATCCAATCCTTCATTTCTGCCCATGTTTCTTCTTTATCCTGATTATCCAATATGCGAATACCCCCAAGATTGAATGATTTGGAAGCGATTAACTCGCCATTACTAAATACAGATAATTCCGTGCTTCCACCGCCAACATCAATGTAGAGGTAATTCTTTTTCCGTTCAAGAGTTTGTTCGATATGGCTTGAATATATAATATTAGCTTCACGCTGCCCTTCCACAATGTCCAGAGCGATACCTGCTTTTTCTTTTATCTCATTCACAATACTACCCCCATTCTTAGCCTCCCTCATTGCGGAGGTGGCACAAGCCATATAATCACTCACCTTATACACATCCATCAGATGACGAAAGGCAATCATTGTCTTTATAAGTTCCTCAGTTTTTTTGGCGGATATTTGTTTTTCCAGGAAGGCATCATCGCCAAGTCGTAATGGAACCCTGATCAATGTATTCTTCTTAAATGAAACCACTTTTTCAGTTTGTATAATATCTGCAATAAGTAACCTTACAGCATTAGAGCCAATATCAATAGCAGCGTATCTCAATGTATTATTTTTTATATTTTAAATAGCTATATATATCTGTTTGTGCACGGCTTAAGATTTTGCTCCTGCCCTTCCTATACTTGTTATTGTTAAGCTCATTTATTTCCCTCGCCTTACAGTTATCTTTCCACTGAATATCGATGATATCCCGTATCTCTTTTTTAAGATCTTTATCCAATACAGGAAAGCCTACTTCAACGCGATGATCAAGATTACGCGGCATGATATCAGCAGATGAGAGAAAAACTAATTCATTACCTTCATTTCCAAAGATCCATACACGGGCGTGCTCAAGAAAGCGGTCAACAATACTGATAGCTTCTATATTTTCACTAAAGCCTTTGACACCAGGAACCAGACAGCACATACCGCGGATGATCAACCTGATTTTTACACCAGCGTTGCTGGCTTCGTATAATTTACTGATAACATCCTCATCTGTCAGGCTGTTCATTTTCAGAACAATATATCCGGGTTTCCGCTCTTTAACATTCTTAATTTCATGCCCGATGAGGTCGTATAATTTTTGGCGGCTTTCCAGCGGTGATACGATCAGACTTTCAAAGCCTCTGTAAAACACCTTTTTCTCAAGACCATCAAATAATTTTACCAGCTCCTTAGTTATAACCGGATTGGCTGTAAATAGACTGTGATCACAATACAAGTTAGCAGTTTTTTCATTGAAATTTCCAGTTGCAAGATTTGCATAATACACACTTTTGCCTTTTTCCAAACGCTTAACCAAACATATTTTTGAGTGTACCTTATAATCAAGCATTCCATAATTTACACTTACGCCTTCCTCTTCAAGCCTGTTTGTCCAGTAAATGTTCGCCTGCTCATCAAAGCGTGCTTTCAATTCCAGCAAACAGTTTACTTTCTTGCCATTCTTTGCAGCATTGATCAGGGCATGAATTACCCGCGAATCCTCTGCTAAACGATAAAGAGTAATACTGATCTCTTTTACCTTGGGATCTATCGCAGCTTCACGCAAAAAATGGATAATGTAATCGAATGACTGATATGGCAGGTTAATAAGAAAATCTTTTTTAGCAATTTGAACAAATATGCTGTTCATATTGGATAAATTTCTCACGGGCAAGGGAGACATTTTAGGGTATTCCAGATCTGGTCCTCCAACGTTGGGAAAACTGATAAAATCTTTAAAATTATGATACCGGTTCCCCGGGATAAGTCCATCAGCAGAAAGATCAAGTTTTGCAACCAGATAAGTGAGCATATCGAGCGGCATATCCGTATCATAAAGCAAGCGCATTGGCTTGCCTTTTCGTCTTTTCTGCAGACTTTTTGCAAGTGCATCAATAAACTTTTCACTAACATGCCGGTCAAGATCTAGTTCTGCATCTCTTGTTAGCTGAATAGAAAACGCTTCAATTTTGTCGTAATCAAAAATGAAAAATATATCATCAAGACAGTACCTGATAATATCATCGAGCAGAGTTATAAATTTAAGCTTATTTGTTTCTGGCAAAACGAGAAACCGGTTAGAGCCATCAGTAGGAATCTCGATCAAGGCGAACTTGGATTTTTCCCTGATCGTATTCTTGGTAAGCTTTACAAAGAAATAGATCGCACGATCTTTCAGTTCCGGGAAAGGTTTATCCTTGTCGATCATAACAGGGACAAGCGTAGAAAGCACTTTATTTCTGAAGTACTCTTTAACAAATTGTCCTCTGGAAACATTTAACTGCTGTTCATTTATAAGAAATATTTTTTGGCGTTCGAGCTCCTTAAGAATCTCATCCTCATACAAATGATTAAACTTACGTTCCTGGCGTATAACAATGTTCTTAATCTGATTTAATGTCTTACGTGGATTATAACCAAAGATCTCTTTTGATTTCGTATTTAAATTGGATAGGCGGTTTAAGGTTGCAACACGTACACGATAAAATTCATCGAGATTTGAAGAGAAAATTGCCAGAAAACGGATACGTTCAACTAAAGGAACAGTTTTATCCGCAGCCTCCTGCAACACGCGGTCATTAAAAGACAACCAACTGACCTCACGATTTATGAGGGGAATATTTTTAGGCATTTGATATAAATAAACAGTCCCGTTACCAGAAGGACGGGACTGTAAAAATCTAAATTAATTTAATATTAAAATCACATTATTTGTTTCTGCTTGAACAATTTGTTTACAAATTAGTTTCCAGCTCTTCATTTGTTTTAACAACAGGTTTGGTATTGTCAGTATCAGCCACAGACTTAGCAGCAGCAGTCTTCCTGACTGAAGGTGCTTTTGTTCTTGTGGTCGCAGGTTTAGCTGCAACAGGACTTTTAGTCGCTTCTTTAGCTGGGCGTGATTTGCGTGCAGAAACTGTACCTGCTGACTTCACAGGAGCAGCAGCTTTTCTTGTGACTGCAGGTCTTGCGGCAGTGGTTTTGCCAACATCTGATTTTGATGCCGTAACTCTCTTAACCGGCGCTTTTGCTTTTACAGCAGCAGCTTTGCTCGCTACTTTAGCAACTACTTTCTCTGCTTTTTCAACAGCAGAAGTCACCATTCTTTTCGCCGAAGTTAATGGCCTTTTTTCTTTCCTGGCTGACTTTGCTTTTTTGGTTTTAGTTTCAATCTTTTCTTCTACTGCAACTTTTACTTCTTTATATTTATCTGTAAGTTTTTTAGCTAACACCCGGCTTGTTTTTTTTATTTCCTTTGAGATCTTTCCTGCATCATGTCCAAGCCCTTTCAAAGCTTCAAGTATTTTATCCGAGATAGAAACTTCGAGTTCCTTTTTTACAGCACGTTTACTTACTTTTTTAACAGCTTTCTTAGATGTTTTTGCTTTATTTGCTTTCATGATTTAGATTTTTATATAAACTTGCATTTAAATAGTGGTTAAATAAATATATTAACAAAACTTTGATTTACAAATAAGAATAATAATTATGCCAACATTTGATATCGTCAGTAAGATTGATGGACAGACACTTGACAATGCCATCAATACAGCTAAAAAGGAGATCCTTAACAGGTATGATTTTAATGACTCAAAGAGTAGTGTTGAGCTGGATAAAAAAACAAATGAAATAACAATCATAACTGAAAATGATATGCGACTGAAAGCGATTCAGGATGCAATTATTTCAAGAATGGTTAAACATAATCTGGATCCGGGAAGCATGGATCTGGGAAAAGAACAGTATGCCTCGGGTAACATGCTACGTAAAGAAATTAAGATCAGGGAAGGTATCGATAAAGAGGCCGCAAAAAAGATCGTTAAAAAGATTAAAGATAGCGGTTTAAAAGTTCAGGCTTCAATTATGGATGACCAGGTCCGGGTACAGGCTAAAAAAATTGATGATCTGCAAGCCGTCATAGCTCTTTGCCGGACAGAAGATTTTGGTCAGCCGCTGCAATACATCAACATGAGGAATTAGGGGTTAGTTGTCAGTTGGTTAGTTATTAGGGTATACGTACCTCATACTCAGATATCAAACCTCAGTCTTCATACTTCATACTTCAGTCCTCATACCTCATACCTCATACCTCAGTCCTCCTACACTGTCTTCACATATTTCGTATCGTACTCATCAATATCCATAATATATCCATTTTGTATTAAAAACTCAAAGAGGTGTTTTGCTTCTGCAGACACCGGCATATTGCGGGTAGTGATGATCTGATTATTTTTTTTATCGAGGTAGGGATATGCATACAATTTTGTATTCTTACTGAAAAGATCACTAATATAAGCAAGAAGCTCATCGGTATAATTTTCACCGTAATTTTTAGAATTAAAAATATTTTTAAGGTTGGCTATATTGGTAGAAATACCAACACTCTTCGGATTGCATCGGGAAAGGTATTGAGCGAGTTTATGGTTCCGTGTAAAATCGGAAACAATTACGTAATTACCGGTAGCACAAAGCTCATCAGCCCGTTTTGCAAACTGTTCCAGCTCTTTATTTCCCAGCTCGGATTTAACATCCAAAAAATTCGTCATGAGAATTTCGATCATGACAATTAAATTCTTGTCACTCACTTTTTGAGATCTTTTAAACTTTTCAACAGCACGGTTGAAAAGATCAAAGTTGGGAGTGGATTTCTGACCAAACTTTGTACGCAGGATCATCACGTCTTTTTTATAAAGAACATCTTTAGACTGACGGGCCTGTCCTTTTTTATCAAAAATAGCAGCGCCGGAAAATCCCTTTGCTATCAGATATAAATTGACCAGCCTGTCGTTTGCATTTGAGAATTTAGGTCCGCTAACACTTATAAGATCAATCTCTACAGACCCGACCGATAAATTATCGACAAGCGATTCGATCATCGTCTGCACATCATCATGAAAATAGTATGCAGCATACAACAGATTTACACCTAAAATGCCCAGAACATTCTGCTGAAGATTCGAATCACTATCAAGCAATCTTACGTGGAATACAATATCATTTGGCTCACCACCGGGACTCAACTGGAAACGGATGCCAAGCCAGCCATGAGGATCGTTTGTCTTATTAAAGTTTAAGGTTGTAACAGTATCCGCGAAAGCGAAGAACGTTTTGCCTGCATACTGATGCCCGCAAAGACGTTCAGATAATAAACCAAATTCATGCTGTATCATTTTATCTAGCCTGGATTCAGAAACATACCGCCCCGATTCCTCTGCACCATATATGGAATTACTAAATACCATATCATAAGCAGACATAGTTTTAGCAATTGTACCCGATGCAGCACCTGCCGTAAAGAAATTTCTTGCTACCTCCTGACCCGCACCAATTTCAGCAAATGTTCCGTAAATTGCTTCATCTAAATTGATCTTGAGTGCTTTTCGTTTAGTTTCTAAAATTTCTCTGGGCATGTGGTAAAATTACACTTTTTGTGGTTTAAGGAACAATCAAAAGGAAAGGCAATCTATTTTTAGACTGTCTTTTATATCAAAAACACTTTGAATAAGTTTATTTAATTGAGATCTCTCTTGATTTTATTTTAGCTTCTTCCTTTTTTGCTATGTTTATTAAGAGGATACCTTCAGTATATTCAGCTTCAATACAACTAAGCGGTTCTCATCAAGATTAATTTTAAAGTTATTCTTTTTTAAGCCCGGTATTGCCAGCTCAATATAAATGGCATTATCAGTTTCAGAAACATTTACTGCAGGCACACTAGATGCGAGGCTATCAGGTAGTAACGAATCAGTGTCATACAAAGATTTAAACAGGCAGGCTGGTTTCAAAATGTCTGGTTTAGTTCCGTTCGAAAATTTTAAAAGTGTCGTATAATTTCCAATTATTTATATAAACCAAAATATTTTTTTCAAAGCGATAAACAAATGACATACCAGAGCGTTAAATAGTATATAATAAGACCAGCTGAACGACACTTTGGCATTAAATTAAATCGAATGGCGACAAATTGACATATGTGTAAAATAGCCGGATATCACTATAAAACTTCCATCCACATTCGATTTGCGGACATAGATGCATTTGGTCTCGTTAATAATGCGATTTACCTTACTTATTTTGAAATAGCACGGTCTGTATACTGGAAAGAGATTATACAATGGGACTGGAATTCAATTGGGATCATTGTAAGACGCTCTCAGATTGAGTATCTCAAACCCATAGTATTGTCAGATGAGATTTTTGCCTATGTCAGAACCTCAAGAATTGGTATCAGCAGCTTTGATGTAGACTATATATTGGTCAAAAAAGTTAAGGGCAGGGAAGAGATTTGCACAACAGGTCAAACCAGTTGTGTTGCTTATGATTATGCAACAAATAAATCGGTCCCGATCCCGCCTTATCAGCGTATGAAAATGCAGGATTTTGAAGCTCTTAATGTTGCATCTCCTGAATATCAGGAATCATAAGCAGTTTTTCCGTTAAAGCCCTCAAGCGTTTTAAATTACCTCTTACTTCGAGGTGAACCCTCAGGCGGCCATTTATTTTTGAAAGATGTGTCATTTTAGGTTTCAAACCCTCGCTTAATACGAGATCCATGATCACCCTAACATGTTTAACATCGTTATCAATAAAAGTGATCGTATAGGTACCTTTGTGATTAATAAAATCCATCAGCATTTCGACCTTTGCAAAACCAGACAATACGATGAGCACAATGACAGACAAAATTAGTCCAAGCTGATAATCCCCGATACCGATCACCATCCCAATGGCAGCAGAAATCCAAATCACCGCTGCTGTGGTCAAGCCTTTAACATCAAAATGCTCCTTGAAAATTACACCTGCACCAATAAATCCGATGCCAGTAATGATATTCGCTGCGATCCGGTCATCGCTGGCTCCCAAACGCTGAGAAATTATTGTGAAGACAGTTGATCCCAGGCAGATCAGTACGATGGTCCTGAGACCAGCCGATTTGTTCTGGTACTCCCTCTCGATTCCCAGCAAGCTTCCGCAGAGGACTGAGATAAGCATAGTAATAAGATCCGTCTGATTTATGTCCATAATTTAAGTTAAAAAATCTTTCCGGGATTTAAAATTCCATTAGGATCAAATACAGATTTGATGCCACGCATCAGGCTTAAATGAACAGGAGAATATTTAATTTCCATAAATTCCATCTGTACTGAGCCAATACCGTGTTCTCCTGAAATAGTCCCTCCTAATGAAACCGTTAACTCGAATATCTCTCTCACTCCTTCCTTTAATTTTGTATTCCAGTCAAGATCGGTCATATTCCCTTTAATGATGTTCACATGTAAATTCCCGTCACCGGCATGCCCATAGCAAACTGATTCAAAACCATAACGGCTGCCAATCTCCTTTATTCCGCGGATCAATGCGGGAAGTTCAGCCCTTGGAACAACAGTATCTTCCTCCTTATAAATAGAATTTGATTTGACAGAAAGCGGCATCGTCCTCCTCATTCGCCATATGGCCTCTTTCTGAGCGAATGTATCAGCGAATAAGACATCTGTACAACCCTTTTCCTCAAGGACCCCATTAATCTTTTCACAATCGCTCATTAAAACATCCATGTCATTTCCATCGACCTCAATCATAAGAAAAGCTTCAGCCTCATCTTTCAGATCGAACTGGAAATTATCATATTCCATTACCCATTCAATTCCACGCCTTTCCATGAACTCAAATGTAGATGGAATAATTCCTGCCCTGAACACAGCTGATACAGCGGCACATGCTTCTTCATTTCCGGGAAAAGAGGCAAGCATGACCAGATTATTGACTGGCCTGGGGATCAATTTTAAAACAATTTTAGTAATAATGCCGAGCGTACCTTCAGAACCTATCATTAATTGGGTCAGGTTGTAACCCGATGCATATTTGAGTGTATTTGCTCCGGTCCATATTATTTCACCATCCGGTAAAACGATCTCCAGATTTAAAACATACTCGCGGATGGTTCCATATTTTACGACTCTGGGTCCACCGCTTCCGTGAGCAACATTACCGCCCATGAAACATGTTCCTTTGCTTGAGGGATCGACAGGATAGAAAAGATCTTTCTCTGCTACTGCATTCATGAATTCTTCAGTTATAACTCCTGATTCAACAGTAGCCTGAAGATTTCGTTCATCAATTTGAATGATCCTGTTAAACTTTTCCATTGAAATGAGCAACCCTCCATGTACTGCTAATGCACCACCACTCAGGCCTGTACCACCTCCCCTGGGCGTAACGGGTATAAAATGTTCATTGCATAATTTCATTAATTGTGAGATCTGCTCTGTATTAACTGGTCTGGTAACCACTTCCGGATAATGAACCAGATCCTCGGTTTCATCGTGTGAATATTTTTCAAGCTGATCAGCATCAACGAAACAATTTTCAGCTCCTACGATGGCTGAGATCTGGCTTAATAAAGTATCCGTTATGGTATTAAAATGCATTTTATCTGTTAAATATTAATTCAATAAAAGAATTCCGCACTTCCCCGGCGAGAGGGGGATGCATCTTGCGTATCGCAACTCGGATGTTCTTTACCGCTAAAAATTCATGCCTGATCTGTTCAAGTATATTATGCGCAACGGTTTCAAGCAACTTTCTGGGTATTTTCATTTCGTCTGACGCAATCTGAAACAATCTTTCATAATTAACAGTGTTTGATATGTCATCTTCTCCTGATCCGAATACTTCGAATTCAGTTTCAATATCAAGGATAAAGTCCGCACCCAGTATCTGCTCTTCCGGGTAAAATCCGTGATACGAATAAAAACGAATGCCTTCTAAACCTACCTTTTGTCTGATAGTTCCCATTTGACAAAAATAGTTATTTAAAGGATACAATCTTCCGGTGTATCTGGCTGACGGTTTCCGCCTCAGTCTATTAAATCATAAATTAATCGATGCGTTCTTTATAACCCGGATATCTCAAAATGTGTATATTGCCACATTAAAGACAAATCATGAAGAAAGTATTGATCACCGTAATATTGGCCCTGTTTATAAGTTTTACCTTTGCCCAGGAGAGTAAAAATCCAAAAGATACCGAGGTATGGTCGCCGGTTCCCAAAAGCGTTAAGTCTCAGGTAGCTTTAACAAGTCCTCCTGAAGATGCCATTGTTTTGTTCGATGGGAAAAACCTTGATCAATGGCTTTCTGTGAAGGATAATTCTGCTGCTAAGTGGACGGTATCTGATAACGTTTTCACGGTTAAAAAAGGTACAGGCAACATACAGACTAAAAGAACTTTCAGGGATTACCAATTGCATATTGAATGGCTTATCCCGGCAAATATAACCGGAGAAGGACAGGCACGCGGCAATAGTGGCATTTTCCTGGCTTCAACCGGATCTGGCGACAAGGGTTATGAATTACAGGTGCTAGATTCGTACAACAATAAAACTTATAGTAACGGGCAGGCTGGCAGCATTTATAAACAATTTATCCCATTGGTAAATGCAAGCCGGAAACCAGGCGAATGGCAGACGTATGATATTATCTGGACTGCTCCGGTGTTTGATGAAAATGGCTCATTGAAATCGGCGGCAAGATTAACGGCCTTTCATAATGGTATCCTCATTCAGAATAATGTAGAGTTAAAAGGTGAAACAGTCTATATTGGAAATCCTTCTTATCAAAAGCATGGCGCCTCAGCTATCAAGTTACAGGATCATGGGGACCGAAGTGAACCGATCAGTTTCCGTAATATCTGGATAAGAGAATTGTAAAAATTTGAATTTTCTTAAAACAGATTATCTGCTTAATTAGCCCGTACGCGGGATTCGTCTGTTTCTTCAGTGATCATATTTTTAATCTCTGCAGAGAATTCCTCAGGATCACCCCAAACAAAAGGTGCTACAGGAACCATCACTTTCTTAGCTTTTTCAGAACCCGGTAATTCAGGAGCATCTTCATCAGGATTACCCCAAACGAAAGGCGCCACAGGAACCAATGCGTTTTTTGCCTTTACGAATCTGAGCTCTTCAGGAGCCGGAGCATCAGGGTTACCCCAAACAAACACGGCTGTTGTAACTGCCGGCAGAAACAGATTTCTTTTCTTTTTGTTCCTTAGATTATCATTTGCATTTGCGTCGAATGATGCCAGTATTAATAAACCGAAAATGATTTTAATTGAAGTTTTCATGACCTTTTCTTTTTGTTTTACAGATCAAAAGTACTTCAGAATGCTGTGGCAGCAAACGCTTATTAGGTTAATTGGATTTGAAAGTCGGTAAAATGCAGAACCAAACCGGCAAAAAGGATTAAGCCAGCAGTTCTGCGGAACGAAACCATTTCAAAATTGGAATGTTAAAATGTGAGAAAGCAATAGAGTGAAATGAGAGCAATTTGGAAAGGTTCAATAGGCTTCGGTTTGGTCAACATTCCCATAAAACTATACTCTGCAGTACAAAACAGCCATATCAATCTGGATATGCTTGACTCAAGAGACCATTCCAGAATAAGATATCAACGGATAAATGAAAAAACAAGGAAAGAAGTTCCGTATGAAAAAATTGTAAAAGGTTATTTATTAGATGATGACTACGTCATACTTGATGAAAAGGATTTTGAAGATGCTAGTCCGCAGAAATTAAAAATGATCGAGCTGGAAAACTTTGTAAATCTGGAAGAGATCAATCCAATCTACTTTGAAACATCGTATTATGCTGAACCTGAAACTCAGGGAAGAAAGGCCTACGCTCTTTTGAATAAAGTGCTGCTCAAAGCAAAGAAAGCCGGTATAGGACGATTTGTTTTAAGGAGTGTTGAAAATTTGTGTGTCCTCCACACACAGGGGGATGTTATAATAATCACTAAAATAAGATTTGCTGAAGAAATAAGGTCGACGGAAGAAATTCTCACACCATCCGATATTACTATAAATAAAAAAGAGCTGGATGTAGGTCTTGAATTGATTGAACAATACACATCCAACTTTAAAATTGACCAGTTCAGGGATGAATACAGTAATGAGTTACTCAATATTATAAAGGCAAAAGCGAAAGGAAAACGTCCTTCCATAAAAAAACTTAAACCTCATAAAGCTGTTGGTGAGGATCTGTATGAACAGCTAATGGAAAGTTTAAATGCAAGGAAAGAAGCCTGATCCGCTTTAACTAAGAGTTAGATTATTTCTGGCTTGAATATTGAATAGGCCTTTAGATACCAGTGTTTTATCAAATAAAACTTTAAGGCATGAAAAAAATTATTCTTATCGGATATCTGAGTGCATCCATATTTCTTGTTAATTCCTGCGCCGTAAATCCCGTAACAGGAAAAAAGCAAATTGTTCTTATATCAGAAGCCCAGGAGATTGCTATGGGTAAAGAAGCAGATCCGCAGATCATTGCGCAATTTGGTTTATACGATAATCCAAACCTGCAGAGCTTTATTACCGAAAAAGGCAAAGCTATGGCAGCAATTTCACATCGGCCGAACCTTGCATATGAATTCAAAATAGTGGATTCAGAAGTATTGAATGCATTCGCAGTCCCCGGAGGTTACGTTTATTTTACCCGGGGAATCATGGCTCATTTTAATAATGAAGCAGAATTTGCCGGGGTATTAGGTCATGAGATAGGACATATTACAGCGCGCCATACCGTTACACAACAGACAAAAGCAGTACTCAGCCAGATCGGACTGATCGGAAGTATGATATTAGTACCACAACTCGGACAATTCGCAGAACCCCTTTCTCAGGGTTTAGGAATTTTATTTTTGAAATTTAGCCGCGATGCCGAAAGACAGTCGGATGAATTGGGAGTAGAATACTCTTCAAAAATAGGATATGACGCACACGAAATGGCCGAATTCTTCCATACTCTTGAAAGAAAAAATACAGGTAATGAAAGCACTGAACTGCCTGATTTTTTATCAACACATCCAAATCCGGGAGATAGAAATGTTACAGTAAATAAATTAGCAATAGAATGGAAGCAGAAATTAAATCTTTCCAATCCAGCGGTGAACAGGGATAGTTACCTAAGGAAGATTGAAGGGTTAATCTACGGTGAAGATCCTAAACAGGGTTACCTGGAGAATAATGTTTTTTATCATCCTGTACTTAAATTTCAATTTCCTGTACCACAGGGCTGGAGTTATCAGAACACGCCTCAAAGAGTTCAAATGGCGCCCAAAGATGGCAGAGCTTTAATGATGCTGACAATGGCGCCGGGCAGTTCACTTCAGGAAGCTGCCAATGCGGTGGTTCAGCAGAATAATCTGCAGGTGCTTAAGTCAAGTCAGGTAAATGTGAATGGCCTAAATGCCATAGCCATGGTAGCAGATGTCAAACCTCAGCAACAACAACAACAGGCCTCTGTCCGGACCTTAAGTTACCTTATCCAATATAATAACAATATCTTCCTGATGCTGGGAGCATCTTCAGTTAATGATTTTAATAATTATTCTCAATATTTCACCCAGACAATGAAGAATTTCAGAGAGCTGACAGATGCTGCAAAACTTAATAAATTACCTGAAAGGATCCGTATTAAAACGGTACGTCAGAGCGGTACCTTGCAACAGACACTTCAAAGTTATAATGTGAAGGCTGATCGCCTGGAAGAACTTGCGATCGTTAACGGGATGAATTTAACAGACAGGCTTGCACAAGGTTCATTAATTAAGGTAATTGAGCCCTGATAATAATTAATGCCAGTTAGACATTATCTTCCCGGCTCACTTTTTTGGTATAGGTAACCTTATCAGTAGTACCCGATTCAGTCCTGGTTCCACTTTTGTCACGTACAAGTACTACAATAATAATTATTAATACTACAGCTCCTACAATCCATACCCAGGGTTCAACTGTTGTTGTCTCGGTTGTTATTGTGCTGCTTGACTTGGTCGTAGATGAAGACGTGCTGTCCTGGGCTGAGACCATAGTGTGGATCAGACTCAGAAATAAAATTGCTGACAGGCTTTTAAAAGGGTTGCTTAAAACTTTCATATTTGTTAGTTTGTGAATAAATAGTTTACTGAAATTGAACAAGCAAGATTCTAAAATGTTTGATCTCTGCATTTTAATCTCTTATTATTCCTTCTTTAAAGCCGAAATTTTACTGGATAAGAAAAATGATGATTTACAAAATCAAACAAGCCAAACACACAAATTTTATTCAATAAAAACCTTTTTGGAGTTCATTATAAAAGTTCAATAAAATAAAATGCCCAGTTGCAAAGGACTTCAATTAAATATTCAGCTTGCCCATTTGCCTTGCTATTTGGCCTTTTCCTTAAAATTAAGTATATTTGTATATTAATAAGGCTATCTTCATTGCATGCCGCTGATCAATTCGTTTGGTTAGGATTTCCGTTCATCTCCTGCAAAGCCTTTGCCGACCTGAATATATTATCCCGATACAATCCCATAAAACGAATTCAATCCTATGTGGCGGTGATGTTATCCCTGATAGCGATTTTTTAAAACTAAACAAGATAAATATGGCTAAATCCCAGGCAACCTTCATGAAGAAGCAACTCGAAAAAAACAGGGCTAAAAAGAAAGAAGATAAAGAACAACGCAAACTTGAACGCCAGCAAAATTCCACCGGTGGTAAGCTGGAAGACATGTTAGCATATGTGAATGAATTTGGAGAATTAAGTTCGACTCCTCCTGACAAAGCAAAAGACACTAAGAAACCAACCGATAAATAATTGAGCTCCCCGACTTACTTGTTCGCACCAAACTTTGATCTCTTGATAAGGAGATCAAAAAACCAGGTGCCATCAATTATCACCTAATTCTACCTGGATTATATTTCCGGGCTTCCCTTCGTTTGATATATACATTTGTCCATCAGGACTAAACGATAGTCCCTCGGGCTGTGAAAACTCCTTATCTTTAAGCTCATTTAAAAAGAGTATATCACCTTTAGAATTCAGAACCAGTAATTTCGGTTTGTTTCCTTCAATAATGTATATATTACCAGTAAGCGGATGCACCTCTATATCAGAAGGTTGTATCGAATTGGATTTCTTTCCCTTAAATACTTTATTATTTAAATCTATCTTATATACTGGCTTAACAGCCATGGTCTTTGTTTTTAAGTCAAAAGAATATATCCCTTTAAAATCGTCCTTGTCTGATTTTGCCTCTTTAACTGCAATCAGGAGCCTGTTGTTCTTTTTGTCATAGGCAAGACTTTCATTATCCTGCTTTTTGCTCAGATGAGTTTCATAAAGCTTGACGCGACGTTTAGGGCTTGAATAGTTAGCAATTTCAAATATCTTTCCGTTTGCATGAAGAACATAAATCGTGTCTGCAACAATGGCAATTCCCTCATAATCTCCTTTGCCGGCAAATGGTATCTCATTTTCTACAGAAGAAGTCCGGGTATTATAAATGAATACTTTACCTATCTCATCCTGAACACAGGCAAAACGGTCTCCTTGCATCCAGCTTATGCCTGAAACTTCTTTAAGTTCTTTTGGCAAGAGCCATTCAGAAATTATTCTCACAGATTTATGCTCATTTACCCTTTTCCCGGATTGATCATTTCTTGCAAATATGCTTGCGGATGATTCATCCGTATTCCTGGTGGTGAAAAGGATGATGGCTGCTATAAACAGCGGTATTAGGATAATTGCTATAATCTTTATTGGAGTATTATTCTTCATCGGCTTATGTTTTATATTACATCAAGCTTCGGTTTACCTGATTCGTCTACCTCTTCTTTAATCCAGACGAGTTTACCATCATAAGTATTGCCGCTTTTGTAAATTTGTATACGACCGTTCCCATGTGCGCTTTGCCATATTCCGAGAACCGAATCCCCGTCCTGGGCAAGAGAAACCATGGCAATTAATTGTAAGCTTATAGTCGCTATAATGATGTTCAATTTCATACCTGTAGATGTTTATTTCAGTCGGTACCTGAATGCGCTCAAAAATGATTGTTTTGCGTGTTTATACAAAAACAATGCCGGACAGCGAAGGAATAAAAAGGGATATCATGAAAAATTACCAGGACTTTTGGTAAAAACCGGAAGGAATCCAGATATAAATATCTTAAGAAAGATAAAATTCAATGACCTGTATTAAAGGATCTTATTGTACTGCATAAAGCAGAAAACATGCTCAGGATTCAGAAGATGGATATTCAGGCAATGTCATCCAATGAGTAAAATCTTCCAGGGAGACCTTATCATTAGCAACAACAAACTTATTGTATATCTCACTGTAATAACCAAAATAGATTTGTCCGCCATCAAATAAAAGCACATCCTTTGCTTGTTCTGGCAATTCATTCTTTACTAATTTCCAACTCATGAGTAAAGATATAAAGATTCTTTAAATTGATTAACACAGAACAGGATTTTGACAATAGAAGTATGTTCCTTCCTTGCTAAAAATGCTTAGGTATACTTGCTTACAAGCGATATCAGGTCCTCTATATCAAAAGGTTTGGCCAAAACCGCATCAGCTTTACATATCAAACCAATCTCAGTTAGATCACGATTAGCTGAAATGAGCAAAACTGGTATATAACTGGTTTTTGGATCACTTTTAAGAGTACGGCATATTTCTCCACCATTTGAGCCTGACATTCTTATATCGAGCAAAATCAGATCGGGAAATATTGTTTTTTTACTTAGTGACATTCCATTTGGTGATGTTTCCACATCAAATCCCATATCCATAAGGATCAATGATATTATTTCAAGAATGGATGGGTCATCCTCAGCTACATAAACTTTTTTTTTGTACATGGTTCGCCTCAGCTGCAGATAGAAAACAACATATTATTCTTTGTGAATTTCCTGATTAAACAAACTAAAGCAGCTATTCAGTAAGAAGTCAGGATAAAACAAGTATAATTTAAAATTCTATTAACATTAAGTATATAGACATTCAAACAAAAATTATGTTTTAATTTTTATCAATTAATTTAACTTAAGTATAAGCAAGCGACAAAGAAGTAACAAATAAGCTGATTTTTAGGGACTTATAAATAAAAATTAAAATATTTTACTTGCAATTATGAAATGTTACTTGTAAATTTCTTTAACTAAACTTTAAAACAAAATCATATGAACACAAAAACATTAATTAGCGGACTCGCAGGCGGCATTGTTTTCTTCCTTGCAGGTTATTTAATTTATGGGGTATTATTGATGGATTATTTCACATCAAACATGACATCGTATCCCGGATTGTTAAAGGAACCCATGGAATTATGGGCCATTGGCGCTGGTAATCTTATTTGGGGAATCTTGCTGGCTTACATTTTTAATATGGCAGGCATATCCTCCGCATCCCGTGGTGCTGTGAACGGTGCTATCATACTTTTCCTTGTTGGATTGGGAGTGGACCTGATGCTTTATGGACAATGGAACATTTACAGTTTGCCACTAAGTATAATTGATGCCCTGGCTACTGGTGTATTAGGTGCTTTGGGTGGCGCTGTAATCGGATTACTTCTCGGCCGGTCGCCGGTTAAAACAGCACAACAAACTTCTTTCTAATCTATTCGAGCTTTAATTCCAGACTTCCTAAGCCTGAATCTAAACGTGATAAAAAAGAGAATGTTCCAGTAACATTCTCTTTTTTGTTATCCATTGTTTATTTGCATCTCCCCAAACCATGGGTGCTAATGGCACTCTCAGATTCGCGATTTTGTTTGCATCACCAGAATAATTTACCTGTGCAGGCTCTTTAGCTTTAATATATCTTAGATGTTCCGGAGCGCCTTCATCCGGATTTCCCCATACCAATGGTATTGCCGGAAACACCGGGGATTGCTGCTTGATTTTGTCTTTTGGTCCTTTATCTGCTGCAAATGTTTGGAGTGAAAAAGCCATTAGAAGAATTGCGGAAAGTGTATATAGAGCTTTCATAATAATATTTTTATTTTCTTATTTATTTTGTTTGCTCAAATGTACAGCAGCTATTAAGGCAAGGGAAGCACTATCTGGCAAATAGCACAATGAATCCGGTAAAAACCAGGAATTATCCGGTGAATAAAACCTGAGTAAAGCACATTAAGCTTTTAATATTTATTAAGCTATTTTAGTAGTTTTGGGAAAATCATTTCTTATGGCACACGAAGCTGCAGAAAAGGAAATACACAGATCAGCGAAAAAGGATCTGTATGAAGCTCCGGATTATTTTCAAATTGACGAATTATTAAGCGATGAGCATAAACTCATACGTGATAGTGTGCGCAGCTGGGTTAAAAAAGAGCTTAGCCCGATAATAGAAGATTTTGCCCAAAGGGCAAAGTTTCCAAAGCATCTTATTCCCGGTCTGGCAGAAATAGGTGCATTCGGCCCCACAATCCCTATCGAATACGGTGGAGCCGGTCTGGATTATATTTCATATGGTTTGATTATGCAGGAGATTGAACGGGGCGATTCCGGAATCAGGTCAACCGCCTCAGTACAGGGTTCACTTGTAATGTATCCGATCTACACATATGGTTCAGAAGAACAAAAAAAGAAATATCTTCCTAAGCTTGCCTCGGGCGAATGGATCGGTTGTTTTGGCTTAACGGAACCCGATCATGGTTCAGATCCTGCCAGCATGATCACGAATTTCAAAGATATGGGCGATCATTACTTGCTCAATGGTGCCAAAATGTGGATCTCAAATTCTCCATTTGCTCAGTTAGCTATTGTTTGGGCAAAAGATGAGCAAGGTATAATTAAAGGTCTCATCGTTGAACAGGGCATGGAAGGCTTTACTGCTCCCGAAATCCATGGTAAATGGAGTTTGAGGGCCTCGGCAAGCGGAGAATTAGTTTTTGATAATGTCAAAGTTCCCAAAGAAAATTTGCTGCCAAAGGCCACCGGATTAAAAGGGCCGCTGGGATGTTTAAACCAGGCCCGTTATGGAATTGCATGGGGGGCCCTGGGTGCGGCAATGGATTGCTATGATACAGCATTACGATATTCCAAAGAACGTAAACAGTTTGGCCGTCCAATTGGAGGATTTCAGTTGCAGCAGAAGAAATTAGCTGAAATGATCACTGAGATAACTAAAGGCCAGCTTTTGGTATGGCGGCTCGGAGTTTTAAGAAATGAGGATCGTGCTACTCCTGCTCAGATCTCAATGGCAAAAAGGAATAGTGTGGAAACAGCTTTGAATGTTGCCCGGGAAGCCCGGCAGATCTTAGGGGGGATGGGAATAACCGGTGAATATCCTGTCATGCGGCATATGATGAACCTGGAATCAGTGGTGACATATGAAGGCACCCATGATATCCATTTACTGATAACAGGCATGGATATTACAGGATTGAATGCTTTTGAGTAAGAACAATGGCAATTAATTGGTGGTTGATGATAATACTTTATTAAATTTTGAACTCCGGCATAATGAATCGAATCATTGGAATCATTCTTATAGTACTGGGAGCATCTATGCTCATCTGGACAGGCTTCACCTATACCAAAAAAGAAAAGATCATTGATGTTGGCCCTATTGAGATTAGCGCCGATAGGCAAAAAATGGTAAACTGGCCGCCATACCTTGGAGGGATCTTATTCATTGGAGGAATTGTTATTGTATTAAGCTCCAAAAAGCAATAAAATCCGGATTTGACTAGAGTCTATTTATAAATCCATTTCATAGATAAACGTCTGATATAAGAACTGGATAATCCCGGTCCCATATGAACCAGATCAATTTTCAATCTGTACCCTTAACATGTGGTGTTGTTGAGAGCTTTATTCTGAATAAACAGATTTTACACGTTCACGAAGATTGTATCCCGAAGCCATTACTTCACCATAAGCACCTGCAGTTCTGATTGCAATGAGATCTCCCCTTTTTGATACAGGAAGTTCCACTTCTTTTCCAAAACAATCGGTACTCTCGCAAATTGGACCAACTACATCATATTTAACCGTTTCTGAGTTAGCATCTGAAGAAGCTGAACTTATATTTTCTATTTTATGATATGCCTGGTATAATGCCGGTCTCAATAATTCTGTCATCCCCGCATCAAGAATAAGAAAGTTCTTTTTTAATCCGTTTTTAACATAGAGTATACGGCTGATAAGGCTTCCGCATTGTGCAACAAGCGCCCTGCCCAGTTCAAAATGAACCTCCTGTCCCGGCTTTCTTTCAAGGAACTTGTCAAATATTTCAAAATAGCTTTCAAAATCGTTAAAGGCATTTACGTCAGGCTGGTGATAATCCACACCAAGACCACCCCCTACATTTAAAATTTTCAGATTAAAACCATGTTCTTCAAACCAGCTATGCAGCTCATTAACTTTAACACATAAACTTTTAAAGACATCAAGATTGGTTATTTGTGAACCAATATGAAAGTGAATGCCAATCAACTGCAAATGATCACAGTTTCTCAATTCCCTTACACAGTCGTTTAATTCCCATTGATTTATCCCGAATTTATTTTCTTCTAAACCAGTAGTAATATACTCATGGGTATGAGCATCAACATTCGGGTTAATACGGATTGCCACCCTGGCCTTTTTACCCAAATTTCCAGCCAGATCGTTAATTATACCCAGCTCTTGCACAGATTCTACATTGAAACAGTAGATATCGTTGTTAAGTGCATATATAATTTCCCGGTCGGATTTACCAACTCCGGCGAAGACCACTTTATCAGGCTGAAAGCCTATCTCTATAGCTTTTTTAACCTCATTCCCGCTTACACAGTCGGCGCCAAAGCCTGCATGCTCAATCGCATCAAGAACATGTTCATTGAAATTAGCTTTTAGCGCATAATGCACATGAAAACCATATTTATCTGAGGCGTTTTTACATAATTTCAGGGTCCGTCTCAACAAAGGCAGATCATAGAAGTAAAAGGGTGTATCTAAAGTTTTAAAGCTGTTGATTCTTTCAGGATTAAACATATATAATTTTTTACCGGCCTGATAAATGGGCGCGGTTATTCAAATAAACGATTGTGCAATGACCTGAGGGCTTCTACCTTATAACTGCTATTCAGCAATAATGAGATATTATAACTGCTTCCTCCATAGGATATCATGCGGATCGGGATATGTTTTAACGCTTCAAATACACGGGCTGCATAACCATGTTTATCTGCACCAAAATCGCCGACAACACATATTATGGTTTGATTGGTGTCCATTTCTACAGTTCCGAAATTATTAAGTTCCATTATAATGTCATCAAGGTGACTGGTATCATCAATGGTAACTGAAACAGCAACCTCAGAGGTGGTAATCATATCAATCGGAGTTTTATATCGCTCAAATACCTCAAACACCCGGCGCAGAAAACCATATGCAAGAAGCATGCGGCTTGATTGTATTTTGATTGCAGTGATTCCGTCTTTTGCAGCGATTGATTTTATTTTACCACGCTCGCTTTCATTTGTTATCAATGTTCCGGCGGCTTCAGGATCCATCGTATTCAATAAACGGACAGGTACCTTGTATTTTTGAGCAGGGAATACACTTTGCGGGTGCAATATCTTTGCTCCAAAATAGGCCAGCTCGGCTGCTTCGTCAAATGATAATTGGGCGATAGGTTTTGTTCCTTTGACTATCCTTGGGTCGTTATTATGCATACCATCTATATCTGTCCATATCTGCACTTCCTCTGCCCGGATTGCTGCGCCAATCAGAGAAGCCGTATAATCACTTCCTCCGCGACGCAGGTTATCTATCTCGCCGAATGAGTTCCTGCAGATATAGCCCTGAGTAATAAACAAATTTTCTTCCGGATCTTCATCAAGCAGGGGCTGAAGATGCTCGCTGATATAATCGATCATTGGCTCATTATCCTCATCTATCTTCATGAAATCCAATGCAGGCAGAAGTTTTGACCTGACACCAATCTCTGTAAGATAGATATGATACAGAGTAGTAGAGATTAATTCACCCTGAGCAAGAATTACCTTCTCTTCAATTGTTGTAAAATGTTCATTGGCGAATGAACTTATCAGGTTAAAATGATAATCGATCAGATCTTTACCATTGTCATATGCTTCCTGGGAAGTAAATAGCTCCCTGATAAAGATCTCATATTTATCCTTTAGTATTTTTGTAAGCTCAGCAGCTTTCTGCTTATCACCGGCCAGGTAGGCCTGCGATATTTCAAGCAGGCTGTTTGTAGTGCCCGAAACAGCTGAAAGAACCACAACTTGCCTGTCTTTTGACTGGATAATGTCTAATAATTTTTTAATTCTCTCGGGGCTCCCAACTGATGTTCCTCCGAACTTTAGTACCTTCATTTAATCTTGAATTTTAGATTGCAGCAAATGATTTTTATACTTGTGCAATGCGCTGTCAAAAATAGAAAAAAGCATCCTATTTTTTATGATCAGCAAAATTTAATTTGGCAAATAAACCGGATTTTCCAGATGAATAAAAGAACAATAAACCTATAAAACACATCGTATGCAAGAGCTGGAAGCTTCAGTATTAAATAAAATCAACCAGTGGCTTCAGGGAAGCTACGATAATGATACACAAACTGAGATCAGGGCATTACTTGACTCAGGATCTAATAATGAACTAACTGATTCCTTCTACCGCGATCTGGAGTTTGGCACTGGCGGACTTCGCGGCACCATGGGCCCGGGCACCAATCGTATCAACAAGTATACCATAGGATCTGCTACGCAGGGTCTCAGCAATTACCTTCTTAAAAAATATCCCCGGGAAAAAATAAAAGTTGCCGTAGCCTATGACAGCAGAAATAAATCTGACTATTTCGCCCGTATTACGGCTGATGTGTTTTCTGCCAATGGCATCTATGTATATTTCTTTAGCGAACTCAGGCCTACGCCGGAGCTTTCATTTGCTATACGCCATTTAGGCTGCCGTAGCGGAGTAATGATCACCGCATCCCACAATCCGAAAGAATATAACGGCTATAAGGCTTACGGTTCAGATGGCGGCCAATTAACGACACCTGATGACCGGATGGTCATGGATGAGGTTTCCGCAATAACCAGCATAGATTCAGTAAAATTCAATCGGATCGAAGAAAATATTGCGCTGATAGGTGAGGAAATTGATCAGTTATATCTACAAAAAATTACAGAACTGTCGGTGTCACGGGATGCTATTAAAAGACAGAACGATCTGAAAATAGTCTACTCCCCTATTCATGGGACAGGGATTACAATGGTTCCTGCGGCTTTAAAAAGTTTTGGATTTACAAATGTCAACATTGTTGAGGAACAGGCCATCCCTGACGGCAATTTTCCTACAGTGATATATCCCAATCCTGAAGAAAAGGAGGCATTGACCCTTGCCCTTGCAAAGGCTAAACAAATAGATGCAGATCTTGTATTGGCCACCGATCCTGATGCTGACCGTGTTGGTATAGCATTAAAAAACAATGAAGGTGAGTTTATATTACTCAACGGCAATCAAACAGGTAGTTTGCTAATCAACTACATGCTCAGTGCGTGGGAGCAAAATGGTAAGCTTACGGGAAACGAATATATTGTTTCAACGATAGTAACCACAAAACTTATAGAGGTTATTGCCCGGTCAAAAAATGTAAAATATTATGAGACCTTAACCGGTTTCAAATGGATAGGTGCTGTAATAACAGCACTTCAGGGTAAGCAAACATTTATTGCTGGAGGAGAAGAAAGTTACGGATATATGGTTGGAGAGCTGGTCAGAGATAAAGATGCTGTTATTTCTTGTGCTTTTATAGCCGAGATGACCGCCTATTATAAAGATAAGGGCAGCAGTTTATATGAAGCGATGCTGGACATGTACCAGCAATATGGTTTCTATAAAGAAAAACTGGTTTCTATAACTAAAAAGGGTAAGAGTGGCGCTGAGGAAATTAAAGCGATGATGGAAAGGTTCCGTATTGCACCCCCGCTAACCCTTGGCGGCTCCCGTGTTGTGACCCTTAAGGATTATGAACTTGGTAAAGAAACGGACCTTCTTTCAGGCCGTTCGGTAAGCCTTGATTATCCAAAATCCGATGTTTTACAGTTTATAACAGAGGACGGCTGCATCGTTTCTGCCAGACCATCAGGCACTGAGCCAAAAATCAAATTTTATTGCAGCGTAAGGACTGATCTTAAGGATAAAGCAGAATTTAAACTCAGGGATAAAGAGCTGGATGAAAAGATAGATAAGTTAATAAACGATCTTGCTGTCTGAACAACAAATCCAGCGCCTGTAAATGATACCCAGGACTGGTAATGGAAAATTTGAATGCGTAATTTTGTCAGAAAACCACTTCATGCCCTATAAAAGCGAGTATATTTGCAGTATGAGATTATTCCTGTTTTTTGCACTTGCATTCTGCTTATTTCAATCGTGTACCAACAAAACTGATCAGAAACTTCCCATACTAGGAAACCGGGAGCTTATTGAACGAAATGTTAATGGCAAAGTTGTTATTGATACCATTTATCAAACCATTCCTCCTTTCAGCTATCTCAATCAGGATAGTATACTTATTACAGATAAAGATTTTGACGGTAAGATTTATGTAGCGGATTTCTTTTTCACTGCATGTAATACCATCTGTCCTGTAATGCACCGCAATATGTTAGAGGTCTACAAAAAATTTAAGGATAACCCCGAGGTCAAATTTCTTTCACATTCTATTGATATAAAATATGATCTTCCCTCCCGCTTGAAAACATATGCCAAAAAGCTGGGCGTTGAAGGTAATCAATGGGAGTTTGTTCATGGAAGCAAAGATTCGATTTTCAACGTCGCCGCAAAAAGCTACCTGGTTTCCGCATTTGAAGACAGTACAGACCCCCAGGGACTGGTTCATCAGGGCTGGTTCATTTTAGTTGATAAAAAGAAACAGCTTCGCGGTGCCTATGATGGTACCAAGGAAGACCAGGTAAAGCAACTTATGCTTGATATGGATAAACTCCTTGCGGAAGAAAAAATGAATGAGAAATAAAATATTATATGTTTTATTCTTCGTTTTTTGCGGGATAGTACTCTTCCAGTCCTGTGTGAATGAAGAAACCATTAATTACCAGCGATACTATGTTAATGGTAAAGGTTTATATGATAAGCATTGCCAGAATTGCCATGGTGTAAACGGACAAGGCCTAGGCACATTATATCCTCCTCTTACAGACAGCACTTATCTCATCGAAAACAAAACTAAACTAGCCTGTATTATCAGGAACGGGCAGAACAAAAGTATAACTGTAAATAAGGTCACCTACCGGGGACAGATGCCGGCGAATGCCTCTATACCGGATATAGATATTGCCCAGCTGATTGTATACATAAGCA
>CAYHRC010000003.1:0-10653 GCA_964358565.1 uncultured Sphingobacterium sp.
TAGATATTATTCAGTGTATGTATAATTTTATTAAATTTCATATACTATGTGCTTGTTGGTGACAACACCAACAAGGGCAGGAGTGGAAGGTCTTAGCGGGACGCTAAGACCAGAGTGGAGACTTCCACATTATTGGCTGGCGGTTCAGTTTTCCGGATAAAATCATCATAATTTTTCTCTGTAGTTAGAAACGAATCCAGTGTATTTACTACCAATACCAATTATTTTATCGTTTTTAAACCATAAAGTTTTGCCACTCAGTTATTTCCGGTCCCTCAGGGGGGTATAGTTAAAAAAAAATGATCAATTAATTAGATTTAAGTTTTACAGACTTTCCTGTTTCAGCGCTCTTTTTGGCCGCTTCCAATATCTCCACGACAATCATATTGTTTTCAAGGGATGAGAGATCGTACTTTGGAAGAGTAATTTCCCCTCTCACTACTGCAGCAAAAAAAGCAAACGGATCGTCATAAGGAGCTTCCCGACCTTGTAAACTATATTTTTGTTCTTTTTTATCATTTTCTGAACGTATCCGCATCTCTGAACGGTTGTCAGCAAAAACGTAGCCTGTTTCCCCATACACTTCCATGTCTTTTCTATTGAAGGGCCAATTCCAGGATGCCTGAATGATGCCCTGCATTTTAGGATATTGAAGAAGGATGGTGGCTTCATCATCAACCTTTGGATAGATAGCTGGTTTTATTTGTTGTGTTATCGCTAGTACAGACTCAGGTCTTTCCCCCTTTGTCAGCCAGGTAATAAGATTTGCACCGTAACACCCAAAATCTGTAATGGCCCCTCCTCCATTCCGGACAGGATCCGTTAACCAATCCAGGAATTCTTGATTCACACCAATTTCCTTTGGTCCCTTGTGCCCGTCATGTACCACCACTTTTCGCAAATCACCCAGGGCCTTGTCTTCATTCACTATTTTGTAGGCTTTATGATTGGTGGCATACCAGGTAGTCTCATAGTTGGTCAATAAAAGTATCTTATACTTATCTGCCAGCACTTTCATCTTTTTTACATGGTCAAGACTTACAGCCAGGGGTTTTTCCACCATTACATGAATGCCTAAAGGGGCACAGGTTTGCACTACTGCCAGATGTTCATAAATAGATCCGAATGCTGCGACTGCTTCAGGTTTTGTTGCCTCAATCATTTCAGTCATTGAATTAAAAACGATATCCATACTGTAACCGTACTGAACAGCGTAACGTTGGGCTATCTCTATATTAGGCTCTACAATTCCGACGATTTGAACATCGCCACGTTCAGTTCTGCCTAACAACCCATGCACATGGCTGTGAGTAAGTCCAACGATACCCATTCTAATTGGTTTCTGAGCCTGTGCCGTTAATATGTTTGTCATTAAAATAAATAACAAAAGCAGGAAGCATTGTTTTTTCATTGATTTATTTAATTAGTGATATTTGTTTTATTGACTCATTACTGGATGTCTCCAATTATATTTATAAACTCAGCTGCCATTTCCGGGGGAGGCAATCATGATCTCTTAATGCTGCCCGTAATTAATGATAACCGTTAAACTATCGCTGCCAATTGCCTTTAAACTATGTGAACTGCCCGGTCTGGTTAAAATAGCATCACCTGTTGTAACCGTAAATGATTTTCCATTCATCTGCATCTCTCCTGTGCCATTCAATATGTAATAAATCTCATCATCTTTTTGTAAATGATAACCTATAGCAGAGCCCGGATGCAGTACTCTTTTTTTAAAAACCAGTTTCAGATCTTTTGTCTTTGAAAAAAAAGTATAACCCCTTGTCATACCTCCTCCTTTATGAGTACCGGGTTCTTCAACAGCAATATCCTTTTCATGCTCTAAAATGTAACCTTTACTTTGCTCTTGCTGGGCAACCGATGGGATCACTTTATAAATTATGAGAAAAGCCATCAGAATGCAGCAGGGAATAAAATATTTTTTCATATGTCTGATATTTCTTGAGTGGTCACAGGGTTTAGACTTTAGGTTCCCAGCCTTTTTCATATTCACGCCCCCATAATTGCTGGTTGTTTTGAGGTTTTGATAGCATAAAATCTGCAGGCTTATAAAGCTAAGTTATTCAAATCTTGCAGATTCATACACGCTTATTTATCAACATCACGTTGATGATCAAATTGTTAAACCCTTTTTAAGGGTCGACCAGATATTAAAAAGATATTTTAAAAGAGCATTATACCATTTACGAGGCAGGGGGCGGCGAACAAGCTCTTGAACACTCATTCTTAAAGTGATGCCGGATATGATCTTCAGCGATGTAATGATACCGGATATGAATGGCTGGGACTTTGAAGCCAAACCGCTATTGGGAAATATTCAGAATTATTTTTAACAGAAGCTGGATTTTGAGCAAAACCATATGCAGAGACAAATATGGGGAGAAAGATCAGAATTATATTTTTCATCATAATTATGCAGATCAAGCAGTTTTTGATTCTCTTAAAGTTAAAAAACTTATCCTAATCCGACTTGTTTATCATATTATTGTTAATATAAACAGAGATCATGAAAAGTTACCTATTGATCATACTCAGCGCTATTTTATTTACTTCATGTGCTGAAAAGAAAAAAGATTTTGCAAACGTTTCAACAGGGATGACCAAACAGGAGGTCATCAGCCAGGTGGGCGAGCCTTCGAAAAAAAATGATATTCTACTGGCTGAATTGTGGGTGTATGAAAAGGCCGATCGCACCATTGTTTTCAGAAAAGATACCGTTTATGATATCATCACAAGTGCCAATGCGAGAGTTGATTCAATTGCTGCGAGCTTAAAAGAAAAAGGTAAAGAAGGTGAAGAAAAGCTAAAGTCCGTTGGAGATACTATTGACAGTGCAGTCCTCAGGATAAGAAATAAGATCATGGGCGACTCAAGCAAGAAAAATTAGTCATCTGATCTGAAAATTATGACTATAAATTCGGTTAATCCTTATGACGGGCAAATCATTCATACGTATGAATCACATTCCCCGCAAGAAATACATGAGATCATTTTAAATGCCCATAATGCATGGGAGGATTGGAAAGAGATATCATTTGCAGAACGGGGCGTATGTTTAAAACAGGCGGCTCTTGTCCTTCGTAAACGCAAAGATGAACTTGCCCGGCTCATGGCCCTTGAAATGGGAAAACCTCTGAAAGGAGGCATCACAGAAATCGAAAAATGTGCCGATGTTTGTGAATATTATGCCGAAAATGCTGCCGCCTTTTTATGCGAGGAACTTATCCTGACTAATGCTTCAAAAAGTTATGTAAGTTTCCAGCCTCTCGGACTCATATTAGCAATAATGCCATGGAATTTTCCATTCTGGCAGGTATTCCGTTTTCTTGCTCCTGCTTTGATGGCGGGTAATTGCGGGATCCTGAAACATGCTTCAAATGTATTCGGATGTGCTATAGAAATAGAAAACATCATTAAAGAAGCAGGCTTTCCTGAAAATGTTTTCCGAACTGTTCTGATCAGCGGATCTGAAGTGGATACCATTATCGAAAACCCCTTAATTAAAGCTGTCACATTAACCGGCAGTACAGAGGCCGGCAGGAAAGTCGCTGCAAAAGCCGGATCTCTTTTAAAAAAATCGGTCCTGGAGCTTGGAGGAAGTGATGCATACCTCATTCTGCATGATGCTGATATTGAGCTTGCTGCAGAAACCTGTGTCAACAGCAGGCTCATAAACAGCGGACAAAGCTGCATTGCTGCAAAGAGGTTTATTGTTGTAAGTTCGGTTGAAAAGGAATTCACTGAGCTGTTTCTGAAAAAAATGAGAAGCCGTATCATGGGTGATCCTTTTGATGAAAGAACTGATATAGGGCCACAGGCAAGAACCGACCTGCGTGATGAATTGCATAATCAGGTTATGGAAAGTATAAAGATGGGTGCTGTATGTCTCCTTGGCGGTGAAATCCCGGAAGGTAAGAATGCCTTCTATCCTCCTACTGTTCTGACTGAAGTAAAAAAAGGTATGCCCGCTTTTGATGAAGAACTTTTTGGCCCTGTTGCAGCAATCATTAGCGTAAATAATGAAAAAGAAGCCATTGATATGGCCAACGATTCCGTTTTCGGTCTGGGCGCTGCTGTATTCACAAAAGATATCCAACGGGGCGAGGCTATTGCTTCGAAAAGTCTCCAGGCGGGTTCCTGCTTTGTAAACGCATTAGTCAAATCTGATCCCCGCTTACCTTTTGGAGGCATCAGGCAATCTGGCTATGGACGGGAGCTTGGCATTTATGGAATTAAGGAATTTGTGAATATAAAAACGGTTTATATCAAATAATACCAGCCAGGTATTTAACGGCTATTCCTGAAAGTAAGGATGCAGAAAAGCTCATCAGGGTCCCTATCAACACGTATTCCGTTTTCTTTTGAGTGCTGTTCTCTTTTTCGTTAAACCGTAATACTGATTTCGCGGCTATCAATAAGCCTATAGCAGTATATTGATCGATCAAAATAAATGTAAATATTAGAAATCGTTCAAAAAAGCCAATCCACATCCCTGCTTTTGCTAATCCTTCAGTATTTACCCCGGGTTCATTGCGCCACCTTTCAGTAGCAACTCCGATCAGGATCCCGAGCGGCCAGGTTACTACGATATTAAAATAAGGGCTGGGACCCAAAGATTACCCCATAAACCTGCAAATAAATAAGCTGCAAAGGCAGTGATCAGCACATGAAGATAAAGCTTGCCGGAGCGAAACCGTTTAATTTTCTTCTCTGTGATAAGGATACAACATACCGCATCATCTTTTCTATCTGCTTCCACTTTGCAAGTTTAATCCGGTTATTTACTGCAGATTGTCCGATTTTCAACTCTTTTGCCATTTGCTGCTGGGTTCTTCCTTCAAGTAAAAGGTAGATCACTTCGGCCTGATTAAGTGTCCAGTTACTCATAATAACCTCTGCAAGGTTCAAAATTATTTTCAATTGTTCATTTTTCGAAATATCAGGAGTGACTATACTTAAATTCTCGCCTTCTTCCAGCTTGTCAAAGGCCCTGCCGGATAAATGAAATGCCTCACCATCCGAATCGAGTACACTTTTTCCATAAAAAGAGATCTTCCCTACTCCGATCACCATCCTGGCATCAAGCAAAGTTTCATTTGACACCCTTGCTGATATTAAACACATGGGGAAGCTCTGTTTTTTCTTGCCCGGACTCTCAGATATAGATACGGTCGCTGATCTGAGCCCCGAATTAAAGAAATATCTGGGCATCACAGGTTAATATTGACCGCCACCTGACCATGTTTGTATTAGATTAAATGCATAAAGCCATATCTTTGCAAAAATTTAAACCCTTGATCGGGTTTTGATTTCAGGGAATATCAATGAGTAAAAGAGGAAGAGTTCTGGTAGCCATGAGTGGCGGTGTAGATAGTTCAGTTGCTGCAGTGATGCTGCATGAGCAGGGATATGAAGTGATCGGACTGACTATGAAGACCTGGGATTATGCATCCTCAGGGGGCTCATCCAAAGAAACAGGCTGCTGCAGTCTGGATAGTATCAATGATGCCAGGGCACTGGCTGTTGCTTATGGTTTTCCTCATTATATATTAGATATCCGGAGTGAATTCGGTGATTTTGTCATTGATAACTTCGTTGATGAATACCTCTCGGGACGAACTCCCAACCCATGTGTATTATGTAACACACATATTAAATGGGAAGCTTTGTTAAAACGTGCCGATAAACTGGATTGCGAATTTATAGCTACCGGCCATTATGCAAATATCCGCTTACAGGATAGTGGTCGTTATGTGATTTCCAAAGGCAAAGACGAGCATAAAGACCAATCGTATGTATTGTGGGGTGTATCCCAGGCTAATTTAGCGCGCACGCAGTTTCCCCTGGGAAGTTTTGCAAAATCAGAGATCCGGCAAATGGCCAGAGAAATGGGCCAGTTAGATCTGGCTAACAAATCAGAGAGCTATGAGATCTGTTTTGTCCCTGATAATGATTACCGCTCCTTTTTAAGAAATAAAGTTCAGGATCTTGATGAGCGTGTCGGACCAGGTAATTTTATGCTAAGTGATGGCACTATTGCAGGAAAACACCAGGGTTATCCTTTTTACACTATCGGACAGCGCAAAGGTTTAGGAGTAGCCTTTGGGCATCCTATGTTCGTAACCCGTATACTTCCTGAAAGTAATACAGTAATGCTTGGTACAATTGATGAACTTGAAAGATCGGAGGCTATTGTAAGAAATGTCAATCTGGTTAAGTATGAAAGCATTAATGAACCATTAGAGGCAACAACAAAAATCAGATACAAAGATCCAGGCGCTTTAAGCACCCTTCAACAGGAAGGAGATAAAGTAAAAATTAATTTCCATCATTCCGTTTCTGGTATAGCTCCCGGGCAGTCAGCTGTTTTCTATGAAGGCAATGATCTGTTAGGTGGCGGTTTTCTCCTATAGCCGGATATTCTCTTTAATTTTCATACGGGATGCTAAACCGCTGTCAAAGCATTGTTTAATCGCATCTGCATCGGTGTAAATTGTCCGATTTGTGCAATACTAGGATCAGCGAATTTGAATTTCCCTTTATTATTCGCTTTATTTGCACAAATCGATGCACTGTATGGCTAAAAATCTACTTATTGTTGAGTCCCCGGCGAAAGCCAAAACCATAGAAGGATACCTGGGGAAAGATTTCCTCGTCAAATCAAGTTATGGACATATCCGCGACCTGATCAAAACTGATGATGCGATTGACGTCAACAATAATTTTGAACAACGCTATGAAGTTCCCGCAGATAAAAGAGCCATTGTCAATGAATTAAAGAAGTTGTCAAAAGATGCAGAGATGGTTTGGCTGGCATCGGATGAGGACCGCGAAGGAGAAGCCATTTCCTGGCATTTATTCGAAACGCTGGGTCTCAAAGAAGACAAGACAAAACGTATCGTCTTTCATGAGATAACCAAAACTGCCATTCTGAAAGCCATTGAAACTCCCAGAAAAATAGATTATAACTTAGTACATGCACAACAGGCCCGCCGCGTATTAGACCGACTGGTGGGTTTTGAGCTATCTCCAGTTCTCTGGAAAAAAGTAAAACCTTCTTTATCTGCCGGTCGTGTGCAGTCTGTTGCTGTACGACTGATCGTTGACAGGGAACGCGAGGTCAATAAAT
This sequence comes from uncultured Sphingobacterium sp., assembly GCA_964358565.1. Lineage (GTDB taxonomy): Bacteria > Bacteroidota > Bacteroidia > Sphingobacteriales > Sphingobacteriaceae > Daejeonella. The sequence goes on from CAYHRC010000003.1 coordinate 7,154, forward strand.
TTGTACCAAAGGCCGCATTCAGGGTTGTCGCAATTTTTTCAACAGATAAACAAAAAGAAATTTTCAGGGCTGAGCTGCCTGAGCGCTTTGAAAAAGAAGCTGAGGCTGAAAACTTTTTGAAGGACTGCATCAATGCGGTCTTCACTGTTAAAAGTTTAGACACCAGGCCAACCAGGCGAAGTCCTGCAGCACCTTTCACTACCTCTACCCTGCAACAGGAGGCAAGCAGAAAATTAGGATTTTCTGTTGCCAGGACCATGTCTGTAGCACAAAAGCTGTATGAGCATGGAAAAATCACCTACATGCGTACTGATTCAGTAAACCTTTCGGATACCGCATTAAATGCTGCGGCAGCAGAAATAAGATCAGCATACGGAGAGAAATACCATCAGTTAAGGAAATATAAAACAAAATCAGCAGGAGCGCAGGAAGCTCACGAAGCGATCCGCCCAACCTACTTTGAGCAGCATACCATCAGCGGAGATTCCTCTGAACAGCGTTTGTACGACCTCATCTGGAAACGCGCAATTGCCTCACAGATGGCTGAAGCAAACTTTGAAAAGACCACTGCCAGGATAAATGTTTCCACAAGGCCTGAAGAGTTTGTGGCCAATGGTGAGGTGATGAAATTTGATGGTTTTCTGAAAGTTTATGTGGAATCCACTGATGAAGAGGAACTGGAGATCAATCTGGGTGAGGATAGCGAAAATACAATCTTGCCACCTTTAAATAAGGGACAGGTACTCAATTTGCGGGAGATGAATGCTACGGAAAGATATACCCGCCCTCCTGCCAGATACACCGAGGCAAGTCTGGTTAAAAAGCTTGAAGAACTGGGTATCGGTCGTCCATCAACTTACGCCCCTACTATTTCAACTATACAAAACCGCGGATACGTGGTTAAAGAAGAGCGGGAAGGTAAGAAAAGAGACTTCCAGGAGATCAGCCTGAAAAACGGAAAGATCACCATTGATACTAAAACCGAAAATACGGGAGCAGAAAAAAACAAACTTTTTCCAACTGATATTGGTGCAGTAGTTAATGATTTCCTTGTTGAACACTTTAAAGGAATAGTAGACTTTAATTTCACAGCCACCGTAGAGAAAGAATTTGATGAGATTGCTCAGGGCCTGAAAAACTGGACAGAAATGCTGCGGTCATTTTACAGTCCTTTTCATTCCGAAGTAGAAACTACCCTGCAAACTGCCAATAGAGCCAGCGGGGAACGCGAACTCGGAACAGATCCGGCAACCGGAAAGAAAATATCAGTGCGTATTGGTCGCTTCGGGCCTTTTGTACAGATAGGTGAACCTTCAGATAACGAGGAGGATGAAAAACCACGCTATGCAAGTCTGCGATCCGGACAAATGATTGAAACAATCACCCTGCCTGAAGCTCTTGAGCTCTTCAAACTCCCCTTCCATCTGGAAGATTATGAAGGCAAAGAAGTAAGTGTGGGTGTTGGCCGCTTCGGACCTTATATTAAGTGGGGAGAAAGCTTCATCTCTCTGCCTAAAGGTGAAGACCCTTTGTCGGTTAACCTGGAGAGAGCTATAGAGATTATTAATCAAAAAAATATCGCCGATGCACCAATCGGTCATTATGAAAATTTACCTGTAACGAAGGGAAAAGGACGTTTCGGACCATTTATCAAATGGAATAACCTTTACATCAATGTTCCGGTCAGATATAATTTTGAAAATATTGGTCAGGCAGAAATTGATGAACTGATCAGCAAAAAAGTTGAAAAAGAGGCGAATCGCTTTATACAACAATGGCCTGCAGAAAAAATCGCCATTGAAAATGGCAGATGGGGACCATTTATCCGTTTCGGAAAAGAAATGCTGAAACTGGGCAAAAATCCTTCAACAAATGAGAAATATACTCCCGAAGAACTTGCGGCACTTTCTCTGGAATCTGTTAAGAAATTAATCACTGAGCAGGTACCCGATGCTTTCAGTTCCAAAACCAAAAAAACAACAAAAAAAGTAACCAAAAAAGCTCCGGCAAAGAAAAGCGGTTCCAAAGTTTTAAAGTAGAAAAAACAAAATATCCTTTTCCTGCTTTAAATTTTATTATGAAAAAAGATCTTCCTGAGAACCTGGTTGAAAATGTTTCTATAGCAGTTGTAATGGAAAACGCTACACCTGAGGCAAAGTTATGGAACGTCTACCTGCTTAATCTGAAGGATGAACCTATTGAAACTGTCCTGGTGAGTTCAAAAGGTTATGGCGAAAAAGACGGAGAGAAAGTAAAAACTTCAATTCTTCGTCATTCCATTGGCAATTTACCTGCGCAGAATTATGCACTCATCGAGCTTATAGATGAACAGGTATTTGGTCTGACCAATGAATACTGGCTGAGCTACTACCTCAATGGTCAGATCTACGATAAAAAATTTGTTTTCGTTCCTGAAAGTATTGTAGAATCCAATCTTATCCGAATTCCTATCCTGAATAAACCGGGTGTAATGATCGGTTAAAGCTCCTTAAAACCAATAATGTTTTTTACTGTTCTAAAGATTTAAAACGTATGGCATAATACTTGATTAATTAACGCTATAAAAAATCATAAACTTATGGAAAATATGCTTAAAATTTCAAACACAGCCTACCCTGACGGTACGCTCGTAAAGTATATCTTTGGAATGAAACAACCAGAGATTGTATATTCAGGCTTTCAGGTAAAAAAAGACATGTGGCTTAGAAAAACCGGGAAAGAAATCATGAGATTGCGTAACCAGCAATCATAGCCTATGGAAAAACGCTACTAAACTGAATTTGTACTGGAAAAGATACAGCCAAGCCTAACCTTTTACTAATTTGCATCCACCATCGATCTGTCTGATAAAACAGATTCATATCTTTGGGAATGCAATCAACACTTAATTTACCAGTACTGGATGCTGCTGAACAGCGCGTGCTTGGAGCCCTTATGGAGAAAAGCAGAACTACACCTGACTATTATCCAATGACCTTAAATGGTCTTACTGCAGCATGCAATCAGAAAACCTCCCGGATACCAATAGTCCAGTATAGCGAGGAATTAATTGTTAATACATTAAATTCCTTAAAGAAAAAAGGGCTTATCGCAACAGTAACAGGCGGTTCAAGCCGGGTTGTCAAGTACAAGCATAATTTTGCTGTTGTCTATCCCCTGGTTCCTTCAGAGCTGGCCCTCATCTGCCTCTTACTTTTACGCGGACCACAAACTCCCGGTGAATTAAATACCAATTCAGGAAGGCTTTACGAATTTGATACGATCGAAGATGTGCAGTTAGCCCTTCAGAAGCTGGCCGGGCCTGAATTACCATTAGTTAAAGCTCTGGAACGGCGGCCGGGTCAGAAAGAAGTTCGCTATGTGCATCTTTTAGGTGAAACAAAAGAATCAGAGGATTATTATTCTGAAACTGGTTCAGATAAAGCAGATCATGACCTTGAGAATCGGGTGGAAAAACTAGAAAAAGAGCTATATGAATTGAGAGCAGCTTTTAATAAGCT
>CAYHRC010000003.1:10753-24672 GCA_964358565.1 uncultured Sphingobacterium sp.
ATTAATATTTAATTAAATATTATGTTACAAGACATTGACCTTCAGCAAGTTTTAGTGCTTGATATTGAAACCGTACCTCAATATCCATCATTCTATGAAGTGCCGGTTCAGTATCAGCAATTATGGGAGCATAATACCCGCTATCAGCGTAAGGATGGAGAGAGTCCGGCCGAATTTTATTCCCGCGGAGGAATATGGGCTGAATTCGGGAAGATTGTTTGCATTTCTGTGGGCATCTTTTCTCATCAGAAAGACCCAATGGCTTTACGCGTTAAATCATTTTTTGGAGATGATGAGCAGAGCCTGCTCAATGATTTTATCGGTCTTCTCACAAAACAGCAGGATACCCTGACCTTATGCGCCCATAATGGGAAAGAATTTGATTTTCCCTATCTATGCCGCAGAATGCTGATTAACAGTTTACCTATCCCTGCTCAGCTCAAAATTCATGGAAAAAAACCCTGGGAGATCCGGCATCTTGACACTATGGATCTATGGAAGTTTGGCGATTATAAAAACTATACTTCATTGAATTTGCTGGCAGCGGTATTTAATATCCCCAGTCCAAAAGATGATATTGACGGAAGCCAGGTGCATAAAGTATATTGGGAAGACAAAGACCTCGAGCGGATCCGCATATATTGTGAAAAGGATGTCATTACTACTTCGCAGCTCTTACTTCGTTTTAAATCTCTGCCACTCCTTTCAGATGAGTGTATCACCATTGTAAGATAAAATAAGCATTTATCCTGATGTATGTAAATGTCCAAATCAGGGTTTTCAGCTATAACAAAGCAAGTATATATGTGTTATCAAATTATTAACAGGCATTTATTTATATGCTAAGCCTTATCTTAGAAAAAATTAGTCCGACATGTCAAAAAAGAAATCCAATAATTTCAATCTGGTTTTAACAAAGCTTATCACAGATGTCTTTGAAAAATCAGATTTTAAACCATTAAATTACAAGCAGGTCGCTTCAAAACTTAACCTTCATGATGATGAATCCCGCGAATTAATTCTTGAGGTTCTGAAGGAGGAAACCCGCAAAGGAATATTAACTGAACCTGAACGCGGCAAATTCAAATTAAAACAACTTAAAACTTTTGTCACCGGAAGAGTTGATATGACCGCCGACGGGTCTGCTTATATTGTAAGCGATGAAGAGTTTGAAGAAGATATATTCGTAGCACCCCGTAAGCTCCGGAATGCACTCCATGGGGATATTGTCAAGGTTTACGTTTACGCCAAAAGTAAAGGGCGAAAAAAGGAGGGAGAAGTTGTAGAGATCATTGAAAGGGCTAAAATGGAATTTACAGGCATTATCAAACTGTCTGAAAGATTTGCTTTTTTTGTACCTGACGACCGGAAAATGCTTCATGATATTTTTATCCCCTTGGATAGTTTAAATGAAGGAAAAGATCAGGACAAGGCTATTGCCCGCATAATTGACTGGCCGGAAGATGCCAAAAATCCAATAGGTCAGATCATCCACGTTTTGGGTAAACAGGGTGAGAATAATGCAGAAATGAATGCTATTCTTGCCGATTATGGTTTTCCGCTTGAATTTCCTGCTGATGTTGAAAAACAGGCCGAAGAAATAACAGATAACATAACACCGGAAGAAATTGCAAAGCGCCGTGATTTCAGGGAGGTCCTGACTTTTACGATAGATCCTGCTGATGCTAAAGATTTTGATGATGCTCTTTCTTTCATGACCCTCAGTAATGGAAATGTTGAGGTTGGTGTACACATAGCAGATGTTTCTCATTATGTTAAACAGAGTACACCTTTAGATAAAGAGGCTTTTGAACGAGGCACATCAGTATACCTCGTCGACCGTGTCATCCCTATGTTGCCTGAGCGCCTTTCTAATGGTCTGTGTTCATTAAGACCAGAGGAAGATAAACTTTGCTTTTCGGCTGTCTTTGAGCTTGATCATGATGCGAATGTTATTACAGAATGGTATGGAAAAACTATTATTCATTCTAATACACGATTCAGCTATGAAGATGCACAGGAAGTACTAGAAAACAAGTCAGGGACACATAGTGAAGAGCTTTTTAAATTAAATGAGCTGGCTTACAAGCTCAGAGAACGTAAATTTAAACATGGGGCCATTAATTTTGAAAGTACAGAAGTTAAGTTCCGGCTTGATGAAAAAGGTAAACCCCTGGGTGTATATATTAAAGAACGGAAAGATGCACATAAACTGATTGAAGATTATATGCTGCTCGCGAATAAAAAAGTAGCAGAATTTATTGCAAAAAAAGGAAAAGGCAAGCAAAAGCTGACATTCGTCTACCGTACACACGATACACCGAAAGAAGATGCCCTGCTGAGTTTTTCACATTTCGCACTTAAATTCGGGTATAAAATTGATATCAGTTCCGGTCGTGAAACTGCCCGCTCACTGAACTTTCTTATGGCAGATGTAGAAGGCAAAAAAGAACAAAATGTGCTGACACAGCTAGCCATCCGGTCCATGGCAAAAGCAGTTTATACAACCAAAAAGCATAGTCATTACGGCCTTGCATTTGACTTTTACACACATTTCACCTCACCTATCCGCCGATATCCAGATGTAATGGTACATCGTCTGCTTGAACTTTATTTAGCGGGAGGAAAATCAGCGAATGAAGAAGAATATGAAAAATTCTCACTCCATTCTTCCTTAATGGAGAAAAAAGCTGCTGATGCTGAACGTGCATCAGTGAAATATAAGCAGGCTGAATATCTGCAAAATAATATCGGCCAGAAATTCAGCGGAATTATTTCAGGTCTAACTGAATGGGGCATGTATGTCGAGATTATTGAAAACAAATGCGAAGGAATGGTTCGCTTAAGGGATCTGACTGATGATTTTTATGTGCTTGATGAAAAGAACTACTGCATTATCGGCCAGCGGCGTAAAAAGAAATACCAGCTTGGCGATGAAGTCAACATTATGGTAAAAAAAGTCGATTTGGGTAAGCGTCAGATAGATTTTTCACTGGTTCAGTGAGCCCTGTAAATGGTTTCGTGAGTATAAAAAACGCATACGCAATGGTGGTTAAGCTATCTGCTTAATTAACAGGCTCCTTATTTCTGCATGGCATAAAGGCTCTCAGATAAGGTAAGTTTTGCTAATTTTGCTGCAAGCCCTAGCTTTAATTGAATGCATTCTATACATCAACTCCAGACAATAATCAACAAGGCAATAGCCGAAACAAAATATACTGCAAAACCTGCAGAACTATATGAACCCATCAGCTATCTGATGGAATTAGGTGGCAAGCGAATGCGGCCAGTCCTGGTATTGCATTCAACAGAACTATTTGGCGGAGATATTTTCAAGGCGCTTGATGCTGCTATCGGAATAGAGCTTTTCCATAATTTCACATTGATGCATGATGACATAATGGATAAAGCCCCGCTAAGGCGCGGAAAAGCAACGGTGCATGTTAAATGGAATGAAAGCGCAGCGATCTTATCCGGGGATGTAATGTTCGTAGAGGCCTACAAGCTCATGATAAAGGTCGATGACCGAATTTTAAGAGAGGTATTAGATGTATTCAGTGATACCGCATCAGGTGTCTGCCAGGGCCAGCAGGCGGATATGAATTTTGAGAAGCGAGATAATGTCAGCATTGAAGAATATCTTCATATGATCAGGCAGAAGACTGCAGTATTGGTGGCCGGAAGCATGCAGATAGGTGCCCTTATCGGAGGAGCGGAAAAAAAAGAAGCAAGGTTATTGTATGAATTTGGTGTAAACCTGGGTCTGGCCTTTCAGTTACAGGACGATATTCTGGATGTGTATGGCAATCCTGCGATATTCGGAAAGCAGGTGGGCGGAGATATCCTTTCTAATAAAAAAACCTTTATGCTTATAAAAGCAAAAGAATTAGCTCAGGAAGAAGTTGCAGCAGATCTGGATCAATGGATGAATAATTCATCCCCTTTGCCTGCAGAAAAAATAAATGCTATTACTACAATTTACAATCAGCTCGAGGTAAGAAAACTGGCAGAAAGGGAAATGGAATACTTTGTCAATAAAGCCCTTGACGCTTTAGAGCAGGTGTCTGTGGATAGCTCTAAAAAGCAGTTATTACGCAGTTTTGCAGAAGATTTACTCATCAGAGAGAACTAAACAAAAAAACCTTGCTGTAATACAGCAAGGCTTTTTAATTGGATTTTTGCTATTAAAGTTCTTCTGCTGGAGCTTGTGGCTCAGGTGCTTCTTCAACTGAAGCCTCTATCTTTGCCGGAGCTTTTTTTGCAGGTGCAGCTTTTTTTGCTGCAGTTTTAGCTTCTGTTTGAACTTCAGCTACCGCTTCAGTCTTTGCCTCTGCCTTTGGAGCAGCAGCTTTCTTCACTCTTACAGGGGCATCTTCAACCACAACTTCAACTTCTCTTGGAAGTATAGAAACATATGATTTATCATCAAATTTCTTCTTGAATATAACCGTACCATCGATCAATGCGAATAAAGTATGATCTTTACCAATACCTACATTCTTGTCCGGATGATGTTTTGTACCGCGCTGACGCACGATGATATTTCCTGCAATTGCAGCCTGACCACCGAAAATCTTAATACCCAAACGTTTGCTATGTGACTCGCGACCGTTTCTGGAACTACCGGCTCCTTTTTTATGTGCCATTCTTTATCTTGTTTATGAATTGTTAACCAATTCAGGATTTTAAACTTAAACCTAGAGTTATTTGAGACCTGATACGTAGAACGTATTACGTAAAACGTACAACCTACAACTTATAATGTGATCCCTGTGATCTCTATTTTAGTGAACTGCTGACGGTGACCATTTTTCTTTTTGTAACCCTTACGACGTTTCTTCTTGAAAACGATCACTTTTTCGCCCTTTAAATGAGACAGGATCTTAGCCGAAACTTTAGCGCTCTTCAATGCATCAGCACCGATAGAAAATTCACCATTGTTTTCTGCTAATAATACATTGTCAAATTCAATACTAGCGCCTTCTTCTCCCTGCAAACGGTGTACAAAAAGATATTGGTCTTTAGCAACTTTGAATTGCTGTCCGGCTATATTTACTATTGCGTACATTATTAATTATTTTTTTAAATGAGGTGCAAATATAGGTAATTATTTATTGAAAGAAAAACTAATTTCAGTTCAACATGCATGGTGAATAAATTAGTTCAGATCCCTGTCGCGGGTATCATTGATCATATTATTGATTTCGGTTATCAGTGATTTTGCTGCGTCGCGAAGTTTGGGTTCCTCATTATATGCAGCATCAAACAAAACATGTTTCGTTTTTTCCTTATACCGGTATTCAATATAATAGTGAGGAGAATTGGTACTTTTTGCCGGATTATTCTCCCCTGAAAGTTCTTCGGGGAAATTCCAGAAACCTAATTCAGCAGCTTTGCGATGCAGGTATAAAAGATCGTCTTTCCTTAGTTTAACTGTTGTTTTAATCAGCGAATCATTGCTATTCAGGTATTGATATTGCCCCGTTTTTGAATCATAACTGTTAATAAGACTATCTCCAAGCCCATACTTAAAGGTAATGGATTCAAAATCAGAAAACCTGTACGGTGCATTTTTCACCATGAAAGAATAGTAATACACGCTGTATAACAGGAATGGTGTGATAATACAAATAGCCAAAAATATCTTCTTTCCTCTGTCGCTCATAATTTTAATTCTTGTAGGGAACTCCGTCCGTCACTATACTTATATAAATCAATTATTCCTTCTCAACCTGATCTTCCAGCTTATGTATCCGCTTTTCGTCGGGCTCAGTTAATTCTGCCGGGGGATTAAATTCTCCCTCCCATTTAGCGATCACTACTGTTGCAAGACAGTTTCCAATAACATTTACAGATGTTCTGGCCATGTCCATCAGTTCATCAATCCCAAGGATAATAAAAATTGGCCATACGGGCATTCCAAATGAAGATGCCGTGCCTAATAATATCACCAGCGACGCACGCGGCACACCGGCAACACCTTTACTGGTCAGCATCAGCGTAAACACGATCAGCAATTGCTGACCGAAGGTCAAAGGCATCCCGGCTGCCTGGGCGACAAAAATTACAGCAAGCGAAAGATACAGGGTAGTACCATCGAGGTTAAAACTATAGCCGGTTGGCATAACAAATGCGACGATTTTACGCGGCACGCCAATTCTCTCCATTGCCTCCATCGCCCTGGGGAGTGCAGCTTCGGAACTGGTTGTTGCAAATGCAATTGACACCGGCTCTGCAATAGCCTGTAAAAATTTTTTGACAGGTACGCCAACAAGCAGCGCTATTGGAAGCAATACACCCAGCAGAAAGACAAAAAGCGCTACATAAAGGGTCATCAGTAACTGTAATAAGTTAACTAAAATCCCTAAACCCATATGACCAACTGTATAAGCGATGGCCGCTCCTACCCCTATCGGAGCAAAATACATGATGATATTAGTAAATTTAAACATCACCTCTGACAGGCTTTCAGCTGCCCTAAGAATAGGCTGACGTTTATCTTCCCGTACCATGGCTAATGCAATACCAAAAATAATGCTGAATACAACGATCTGAAGAACCTGTCCTTCAGCGATGGACTTGGCTATATTCTCAGGAAAAATATGGAGGATAATATCATTAAATGTCTGCGGTGGCACGTCGGGTAATGCCTCATGCACCCCGGGAGGAATAGTAATGCCCATACCAGCCCCCGATATATTGATGGCTGCCAGTCCGATAAATAAGGCCAGGATAGTAACTACTTCAAAATAAAGTAAAGACTTCCAGCCCATCCGGCCAACCTGCTTCAGGTCCGAGTGTCCTGCAATACCATATACCAGGGTAGCAAAGAGTAATGGAGCGATGATCGATTTGATCATTTTCAAAAAGATTTTACTCAGCACTTGCAGCTTAATCCCTATTTCCGGATAATCATGCCCGATCTCAGCTCCAACAACCATTGAGATCAATATCCAGGTGGTAAGAGACCTTTTTTTCAATCCGTACAGAAACAACCCGGCAATAGCAAGCCATCTCGAGAAGATGAGAGCGATTCCAGAGACCGGGAAAATATTGTAATGATCAGAAAAAGTTAGTATGGCAGAAATAGAGATAGCAATAAGAGCAACTAATCCAATATTTTTAAACTTCATACTTTGGGTTTAGTATATCGAACAAAAGTAATTAATTAGATTTACCCTGCAAATGAAAGCAACGCATGAAGCCAGAGAAGTTAGGTGATATTAAAAAGGAACTGCTAAGCAGAAGTGTACAGGAACTAACAGATATCTGCCTTCGCCTGGCGAAATACAAAAAGGAGAATAAAGAATTACTGAATTATCTTCTTTATGATGCCGCTGAGCCGCTGGAATATGCCAATCAGGTGAAATTATTTTTAGAGGAAGAGTTTAAAAACTTACAGAAGCATTATTATTACAGCACAAAAAGTCTTCGGAAAATCATCCGGCTGATCAACAGGCATGCAAAATATACCGCATCAAAACAGGTTGAGCTGGAACTTGCCCTATGGTTTTGCGATAATTTTTTGTTGTACGCCGACCTTAGAACAAGTCATAAGCCGCTGCAGGGTCTGCTTACACGTCAGTTTGAGAAAATAAGCAAGCTGATACCTAAACTCCACGAAGACCTTCAGTTTGACTATAAGAAAGAGTTTGAAACATTACTTTTGGATGCGTCCAAACGCGTGAGATGGATCAACAAAAGCCTTTATGTGTAACAATTCCGAAAACTGTTTCTCTAAAATAAAACAATCAGCAGGTTGAGTAAAGAAGCGCTTTTTAAAGAAATTTTTCAGGCAAATTCCAAAAAAATCTATCATTTATGCTATGGTTATACCGGCAATGAGGAAACTGCCAATGACCTGATGCAGGAAACTTTCATGAAAGTATGGCAAAACCTGGATAAATTTCGAAATCAGGCGCTCATATCTACATGGATATATCGTATTGCCGTTAATACTTGTTTATCTCATTTACGCGTTGAAAAACGGCAGCCCAAAGATCCGCTTACGGATGATATTATTGAGACCAGGAGTGAAGTGATCTCAGACAAGAATGAACAGGTGGCTTCATTGTACAAATGTATCGCTGATCTTGAAGAGAATGAGCGTATCATCATAACGATGGTCCTTGACGAGGTGCCATACCCGGAGATTGCAAGTATTTCAGGAATCTCAGAAGGGAATTTGAGGGTCAAAATCCATCGCATTAAACAAAAACTGACTGAATTATATAATAGACATGAAAGATTTTGAAGCACTGAAGAGCATCTGGCTTAACCAGGCTGCACTGCCGAAAGTCAGTCACGAGGATGTGTTGAAAAAAGTGCGCAAGACCAGAAAAGGACTTGCAAGACGCTTATTATTTGAAATAATAGCTATGGCGATTGCCTCAGCTATACTTATCTATGTATGGATAAACAGCCCATTCAAAATGTGGACAACGCATCTGGCAATGATCATCTTTCTTATGTGCTGCATTTATTACATTATTGCACTTATCAGTAATTATCGCCGGATTGGTTATGATAATCTGCTCGATAAGCCCGGAGATTACATTCTGCAGCTGAAAAAATATAAGCATGACCGTTATATTTTCAATACCCGTAAATATCTTATATACTCCATCTTCTTTACTGCAGGCTTTATACTCTATTTTATTGAAATAGCTTTCCTGGCCTCTTTGTGGGTTACAATTACCGGAATTGTGTTTACATTCCTATGGATAGCGCTTTGCTACTTCGTATTGATGCGTATCTATATCAGAAAAGAGGAAAATAAGCTTGAAGATATGATCGAAAACCTGGAAAGGTTACAAAAGCAGTTTGAAGATACAGAAGAATAAATTATTGATCTTCCTTCTTATCGCTTTCTTCTTTGATCTCCTTAACCTGGAAACTGTTGTTCCTCAGACTATATTCAAGTTTGCGCTTTCCTCCTGAAGCTGTTGCAGTAGAATCCTCAGAAGTGAATACAGGAAATTCACGTATTAGCTTGTCTTCCTTAACATATACTGAATCATTCCCTTTGTAACCCTTTTTAGCTGAACTGCCAAGTCCGGGGAACCGGATACGCTGATTGGAACCATTTTCACTATATTCATAAACATACATATTCAAATAAGAGCCTTCACCCTCTCCTTCTGCCTGGATGTAAAGCTCCGGATTCCCATCTGAATCCATATCCATATCCCATACATCCACTATTTTGCCATCCAGCTCATCAGAAACAGAGCGGTAACTCAGGTGGGTAGAGTCTGATCTTAATATGAGATATCCGCCAACTGAATTTGAGCCCCTGCCCCAACTCACCACGTCAAGGGTTAAACCAGGCTTTACTTCTATTGCTTTATGAAAACGAAAGGGTGCCATGATCGTTTTGGCTTCCGGCTTTTTAACTTCAACCGGTTCTTTGTTTTCTGAAGTACATGAATCAAGTAATGCAATACTTAAAAATAAAGCTGATATATATTTAACAAAACTCATATGATCATTTATTAGGTTTTTCAGGCCGATTGAGCTATAAAAAAACGTTTAATGCGTTTATCATTCAAACTCAAATCTAAAAAAAATAAATTGTGAAGCAGTATTGATTGCCTAATCCTTATTTGAATTTAATACCCATTATCCTCAACCATGTCCTTTGAATCGCTTGGGAACCACACGCCCGAAACATCATAAACCTTAGAAAGCTGATGATCCAGCTTCACATAACAGATTTCAGGCCAGGGAAGAACTACGGTCATGGAATCAGTTCCCGCAGTAATGATATCATCCTTTTGCATCTTTGTAAGGTCAATGCACCCGGTTACTTCTCCTACAGCAACAAATAAGATACATTTATCAGGAAGGATATTGCGGATCTGCTTTCTCTCAAGCACATCCTTGATAGAAAATTTAATAAGTTCCAGCTTACCCATGCTGATGATCTTTTCGACCATCACATTTTCAGTTAATTCTGTTATAAAAAAATCATGTTCAAGCCTTAAGCTAAGCCAAAAAGTCCTGAATGTTCTCTGGCTGCCAGGTAACGTTCGGCTTCCAGGGCTGCCATACAGCCCGTTCCTGCTGCAGTTACGGCCTGCCGCCACAATTTATCCTGGGCATCGCCACAAGCAAAAACACCCTCAACATTGGTCTTTGTGCTATCCGGCTGGGTAATAAGATAACCTGTTTCATCCATTTCCAGATAGTCCTTAAATATTTCTGTGTTCGGATTATGTCCTATAGCCACAAAGAACCCGGTCACATCAATAGTTTTCTCTTCTCCGCTAACCTTATTTAATATCCTTACACCGGTAACACTCCTGCCATCGCCCATAATTTCTTTTGTTACCGAATTATAATGTATCTGTATGTTTGGGGTGTTCAGTACCCTGTGCTGCATAGCTTTTGATGCTCTGAATTCATCCCTGCGAACCAGCATATGAACTTTTCTGCAAAGCTTTGCCAGATAGGTAGCCTCTTCTGCAGCCGTATCACCAGCTCCAACGATCGCAACATCCTGGCCCTTGAAGAAAAATCCGTCACAAACTGCACAGGCAGAAACTCCAAAGCCATTATATTTTTGTTCGCTGTCAAGTCCAAGCCATTTGGCAGAAGCTCCGGTAGCAATAATAACAGTGTCAGCGGTGATCGTCTTGATATCATCAACTATCACTTTATGGGGCTTGCTGGAAAAATCAACCTTATTTATATATCCAAAGCGGATCTGTGTCCCAAACCTTTCCGCCTGTTTTCTGAAATCTTCCATCATTTCAGGTCCCATTATACCTTCGGGATATCCGGGGTAATTCTCGACGTCAGTTGTTTGAGTTAACTGCCCGCCCGGAATTATACCGGTATACATAACTGGCTGAAGATCAGCACGTGCAGCATAGATAGCAGCAGTATAACCAGCCGGACCTGAACCAATGATCAGGCATTTAACATGTTCGGTTTCTTGAGACATTAGTATTTGTTTTTAAGGCAAATTTAAAACATTCGATGCGTATGAACAACATGCATTTGTCATACGATCTGGCAATCTATTTATGGGATCTGCCAGGATAAAATGATGAGAACAAAAATTTTTCTGAACTAATCACACATTGTTGGTATTATTGCATTTTTAAAACAATTTTTATAACTGTATGATTCATTTTTTGCATTTCCCGGGTCAAAGAAGATCGCTGCGGATCCTGATCATCAATAAATCAGAGAATATTTTTCGAATAATTGGGCTGATATGCTTATTCTGTATTCTGCACCTGAATGCGAATGCTCAAAAAAAGAATGAAACATTTGAATTAAAACTTAAACCCGCATCATCTGAGATCCGGATTGACGGTATTTTGGATGAGGCTGCCTGGTCTGATGCGGCAGTAGCGACTAATTTCTTCATGGTGCAACCAATGGATACAAGTTATGCCAAAGTGAGAACCGATGTCAGGATGAGTTATGACAAAGATAATCTTTACCTGATAGCAGTCTGTTATCATGAACCCGGTCCATATTTTGTTGAATCGTTAAGAAGGGATTTTGCATTCGGAAAAAATGATAATTTTTTGCTTTTTATGGATCCGTTTGACGATCAGACCAACGGCTTTTCGTTTGGTTCAAATGCTGCCGGTGCACAATGGGATGGCATTATGTACGATGGAAGTAAGGTGGATCTGAGCTGGGACAATAAATGGGTGTCAGCAGTTAAAAACTACGAAGATCGCTGGGTATTTGAAGCAGCAATACCCTTTAAATCAATCAGATACAAACAGGGGATTACTAAATGGGGGATCAATTTCAGCCGGATGGATCTTAAATCGAGCGAAAAGTCAAGCTGGGCACCTGTACCCAGACAATTTGCAACCGCATCGCTGGCTTATACAGGAAACCTGGTATGGGATCAGCCGCCACCGGTACCCGGACAAAATATTTCCGTTATCCCCTATACCCTGGCCGGTATTTCCAATAATCATTTAGTCTCTCCTATCCTTCGCGATCATCGTGCAGAGATCGGAGGCGATGTGAAGATCGCCATTAACTCATCTCTGAACCTGGATCTGACAGTCAATCCGGATTATTCCCAGGTTGAGGTCGACCGCCAGGTTCCTAACCTCGACAGGTTCGAGCTGTTCTTTCCTGAACGCAGGCAGTATTTTCTTGAAAACGGAGATCTTTTTTCAAATTTCGGTTATCAGAATATTCGTCCTTTCTTTTCAAGGCGCATCGGACTGGGGGTACCGATCCAATATGGTGCACGCCTAAGTGGGAAATTGAACAAAGACCTGAGAATGAGTTTAATGAATATGCAAACCGCCAACACCAGTGCGGCAGAACCTTCGCAAAATTTCACCGTTCTGGCGCTGCAAAGAAGAGTTTTCGCCCGATCCAATATCGGGGCCATTGTGATCAATAAGCAATCGCTTAATTTCGGTGCCGAAAATGCCGCCGCAGGAGTATCCCGTTACAACAGAATTGCCGGACTGGAATACAACCTGGCTTCTTCAAACAATACCTGGACAGGTAAAGCAGTAACCATGAAATCATTCAGCCCGAATAAAAGCGGGCGTGATCTGATGCAGGCAGCAAACCTCCAGTATTGGACGGGAAACTGGAATTTAAACTGGCAGCACGAATATGTAGGGCGCAATTACAATGCGGAAGTCGGTTATGTACCACGAAGGGGTTACATTAATTTAAGTCCCCAGGCTTCCTATTTGTTTTTTCCTAAAAAAGGGCCTCTGGTTAGCCACGGACCAAAAATATTTTCAGCAAATTACTTTGATGAATCCTTTAAACGTACTGATAATACCAATTACCTTGCCTATAACCTCAACTTCCGGAGCAGGGCAACTTTCACAGCCTGGGTAGCCAATGATTATGTCAAATTGCTGCGTCCTTTTGACCCTACAAACAGAGGAGGAGATTCGCTCGCTGTTGGATCTGAACATCACTGGCAATCATTTGGTACGGAATTCGCATCAAGGCCTCAAAGTCTTTATACCTTTTCATTTTCAAGCCGCTATGGCGGATATTATGCCGGAGGAACCCGCTTAAATATGACCAGTGAATTTGGTTATCGCTTTCAGCCTTATGTAAGTTTAGCCCTGAGTTCAAGCTACAATGATATCCGGCTGCCACAGCCATGGAATAAAACAACGTTCTGGCTTATCGGCCCGAGAGTGGATGTAACCATGACCAACAAACTCTTTTTTACCGGTTTTGTGCAATACAATGAGCAAAGTGATAACATAAACGTGAATACCCGTTTGCAATGGAGGTATAAGCCAGCATCTGATCTTTTTATTGTGTATACGGATAATTACCTTCCTGCACCATTTGCGGTCAAAAATCGCTTTCTTGTACTCAAGCTCACATACTGGTGGAACATGTAGATCATTTAGCCTGATTTTCCTTCAGTATCCGGATAAAATTGCCCCCAAGAATTTTTATAATATCTTTCCCGGAGTAATTTCTCTTGAGTAAAGCTTCTGTGATAAGCGGATATTTTGAAACATCATCTAATTGTTGAGGGTAGGATTCTGCACCGTCAAAATCAGCACCCAATCCCACATGTTCGGCACCTGCGAGCTTAACCATATAATCGATATGGTCGATCAGTAATGATAAAGGCGGCCGCATTTCATTAATTTGTTTGCTGTATCTGGAACTGATCTCTGCCTGGGCCTTTGAACGGCTTTGATATTTTTTTGTCAGTTCGCTTAGTTCTGCTTTATGCGCAGCATTAAATTCCTGGAATTTACGGTTGTAGGTGCTATCCAGGAAACCACTATAAAAATTAACGAAAACTACTCCGCCAGTCTTTGCAATCGCTTTGATCTGCTCATCCTTAAGATTCCGCTGATGCGGATTAAAAAAATAAGCAGAACTATGAGAAGCCATAACAGGTTTTACTGAAACCTTAATAGCATCGTAAAAAGTCG
>CAYHRC010000004.1:0-18643 GCA_964358565.1 uncultured Sphingobacterium sp.
CTAAAAGCGTAGCCGGGGTACACCTTTCTATTAAAACATTAACATATTCACCCGGTTTATAGTTCTCATTCACAGGGAAAACTACTGTGATATTATGTTCGCATTTCCCGGAAAAATCATCGTCTGATTTTTTTGATAAGCCATCGATCAAAACCCTGTGGGTTTTACCTATATGCTCCTGTAAGCGCTTGAACGAACAAGCCTGCTGTTTAGCCATCACCTCGTTAAAGCGTCTCTTTTTTACCGGTTCAGGGATATCATCTTCGAACCGCTTTGCTGCAAGTGTGCCGGGACGCTCGGAATAGGTATACATATATGCAAAGTCAAACTGTGCATAATCCATCATGCTTAAGGTCTCAAGATGTTCTTCTTCGGTTTCTGTACAAAACCCGATGATCACGTCTGTGGAGATAGCGCAATCCGGAATGATCTTCTTTATCGTATCCACCCGTTCCATATACCACTCGCGCGTATACGTACGGTTCATTAATTCTAAAACCCGCGAGCTTCCTGATTGGACAGGCAAATGTATATGGTTGCAGATGTTATCATATTTAACCATGGTATGCAATACTTCATCAGTTATATCTTTCGGATGTGAAGTAGAGAAACGTACACGCAATTGAGGATCAATAAGTGCAACCTGTTCGAGTAAAGAAGCAAAATTTATAGCCTCACCCCAGCCCTCTCCGGGGGAGAGGGAGTCGGAACTATTCTGACTTTGTACTTCATCACGCATTTCTTGCTCCCCTCTCCCTGGGATAGGGGTTGGGGCTGTCCATTTATAAGAATCTACATTCTGTCCAAGCAGAATAACTTCCCTGTAGCCGTTTTCAAACAATTCACGTGCTTCCTGAACGATAGACTGCGGATTCCTGCTTCTTTCCCTGCCACGGGTAAACGGAACCACACAGAATGAGCACATATTATCACAGCCCCGCATAATAGAGACAAAAGCAGAGATCCCGTTGCTGTTTAACCTTACGGGACTTATATCCGCATAGGTTTCCTCCCGGGATAGAAGCACATTTACTGCCCGCATCCCATCATCCACCTGGGATATCAGGTTAGGCAGGTCGCGGTATGAATCAGGTCCGATAACAATATCAACCAGCTTTTCTTCTTCGAGAAATTTTGATTTTAAACGTTCGGCCATACAACCCAGCACTCCTATGGTCATGCCCGGTTTCTTTCCTTTTGCTGCACCAAACTCTCTCAAGCGATTACGAACTCTTTGTTCTGCATTATCCCTTATAGAACAGGTATTAATAAAGATCACATCCGCTTCCTTATAGTGCGCAGTGGTTTCGAAACCCATGTCCAGCATGATGGATGCAACTATTTCACTATCAGCAAAATTCATCGCACATCCATAACTCTCAATATAGAGTTTCCGCCCGGTATATTGCCGGGGTTCTGCAATAAGCAAGGCCTCCCCCTGGCGAGATTCATCATGTAAAGTTTCTGGAGAATCTTTCAAATTAACTGCCCGATCGAACATCTTTATTATAATTAGCTTGCAAAAGTAAGGAATTTTCTATAGAATGACAATTTGGCAGGCTTATTTTTTTTATTGTGTGGCTGATAAAATTATTTTTTTTAATGACCGGATAAGCAAATAAAATGCTGCTTAGGCCAAAGATTTGTTAGATTAGAATTCTATGCTTCAAAAGAAAAGCCCCATATTTTGGAAATGGATTCTTTCAGTATTCCTGATCATCATTCTCATTATGACGGGTATTGCTGTCTATCTGAACTATTACTGGAAGCCGATTCTTAGCGCCAGAATTAAAGAGGCGATCTATACTTCGACAGATGGCTTGTACAGGATCAATTTTGATAATATACGTGTCAATGTCATTACAGGAAATCTTAGTGTAACAAATATTGAATTCACACCTGATACCCTGATCTATGAAAAAATGCGGGCGGATAGTATTGCTCCAAGGCACATTTATAAAGTCGCAGTAGCAATGCTTGTTCTCAAAAGGATACGGCCATGGAAAATTTACTTTAACCGAATTCTTGAAATTAAATCGGTGCTTATTGATAAACCAGTTTTGCAGATTTCCTTTAATAAAAACACGAATATCACTGATTCTTTAAAGGAGGATAACAGAACGGCATGGCAGCGTTTATCGCCATATCTCAAATCAATTAAGATCGGAGATATTGCATTCAGAAATGCTAACTTTCAGTATATCGATCATAGTTCACCAAAAGGGAAGGTGACAGGCCTGCAAAGACTTAATATTAAAATTACCGATCTGCTGATCGATTCAGTATCGCAATATGACAGGTCGAGGTTATACAGTACAAAAGATATCTACGCTGAGTTCCACTCATATAAAGCCATTACCGCGGATAGTAATTATACAATTCAGGTGCAGGAATTCCAGGCTTCAACGGCTAAGCGTTATGCCAGACTTAAAGGATTGCGCCTCATCCCAGGGTCTGGAGAAATGGAATTCTCTAAATTATTCAAATACCAAAAGGATCGTTATTCGGCCAGTATTGAAGAGGTTCAGCTTAATAATATAGATTATATGCTTCTGAACAGAGACAGGCGGCTTTTGGCATCAGCACTCGTATTGGAAAAAGGGAACCTGTCTATCTTTCTCAATCGTGCTATGCCGGATTCAATTAGGGACAAGGGTTTAAATTTTCCGCAAAGAGCATTAAGAAGATTTCAGTTAGATACCAGTATTGACACCGTTCTGTTAAGAGATTCCCGCCTTAGTTATTCGGAATATAATCCTGACTCCCGCCGTAAGGGAACAGTTACCTTCAGTAAGATCAATGGCAGGATACTCAATTTGACAAACGATTCGCTTAGCCTGATAAAAAATCGCTTCGCTGATCTCAAACTAACAGCCCTGCTTATGGATAGGGGAAGGTTTAACGTAGCTATGAAATTGGATCTGGAATCTCCGGGTGCTGCCTTCGAGTTTAAAGGAAATGTCGGGAACATGGATGCCGGCATGTTCAATGCCGCAATCCGCCCTTTATCTCTTATTTTGATTCGAACAGGCTTTTTGGAAAGGATGATTTTTGAGGGTACCGGAAGCATAAAAGGGGTCATCGGGAGCCTTACCTGCTACTATAATGATCTTAAAATAACGCTCCTGGAAAGGAGTGAAGAAACAAACTGGTTGAAACGAAGGGGAATAGCTTCCATCTTTGCGAATATGCTGATAATAAGGGGAGAAAACCCATCTCCCGGTCAGCCGGTAAGAAAAGCAAATTTCAGGTACATCCGCCCACAGCATTCTTCATTTTTCAATATGATCTGGAAAGGACTAGCTGAAGCTTTGCTGGAAACGATAGGTTTCGATTCGGCAACTCAAAAGGAGATCCACACGAGACTGAGGAAAATGGAGATCGAACGGTTTGACAGGGAAGAAAGGCGCGATGACCGGCTTAAGAAAAGGGACGTGCGGCGAAGTAACAGGAATGATAATCGATAGTAAATCCGTATCTGCGTAGAAACTGGTTATCCATTAGTGAGGAGATCCCTCCCGGAAGGGTCAGAATGACGACGGTCGGAAGGACGGTGGGACCGCGGCAAATTAAAAAGGCCGCCTCGTTTGACCGGGCAGCCTTTCATAATGATCGTTTAATTTTATTTAACCATATAATTCCATCCGAATTCATCGTCGGATACACCATACCTTAAATCATTTAAGGTCTTTAACACCCGGTTAGAAAATACCCGTTCGGAAGGATCAGGAAGAGTATAAAGTTCGCCTTCATGGCCAATTTCAGCTATATGCGCGATCGTTGCAGCAGTTCCTACGCCAAAAGCATCAGTAATCCTGCCTTCTTTTATACCATTGATTATTTCCTCAACCGAAACCCGGCGTTCTTCAACCGGAATGTTCCATTTCCTGGCCAGCGTAAGCACGGTATCGCGTGTAACACCTTTAAGAATGGTGTCCCTTGTAGAAGGGGTAATTACTTTTCCGTCCATCATGAACATAATGTTTGCGGCACCCAGTTCTTCGATATAAGCATGCTCACGGGAATCTGTCCAGATAAGCTGATCAAAGCCTTCCTCTGTGGCTTTAAGCATCGGAAGCATAGAGCCACCATAGTTCCCGGCTGCCTTTGCATATCCATAACCGCCATCACAGGCCCTGGAATAATTAGTCTCAATTTTAACCCTCAGATTTTTTGAAAAGTATGGTCCTACAGGCCCTGTTAATACCATGTATTTATAAGTACTGGATGGTGTAACCCCTAAATAAGGGTCAGTTCCAAACATGAAGGGTCTGATATAGAGAGTATGGTTCACTTTAGCTGGCACCCAGTCTCTGTCAAGATCTACCAAAGCAGCAATACTCTGTAAAAAGATTTTCTGAGGCAGTTCAGGCATGCATAAACGCTGCGCAGAAAGATTAAAACGTTCTGCATTTTTCTCCGGACGGAAGACAGAGACTTTTCCGTCGGCATGTTTATAGGCCTTCAACCCCTCGAAAAAAGACTGTCCGTAATGTAAGGCAGATATAGCCGGACTAAACGTGATATCTCCATAGGGAACAATCTGGAAATTTTTCCATTCCCCATCTTTATAATCAGCAATGAACATGTGATCAGAGAAAGTCTTGCCAAATGGCAAATTCTCAAAATCAGTATCTGACAAGCGGGAGTTGCCCGTTTTTGTGATAGAAATATTAGATGTATCAGTCACTTTGTGTTTTTTAGATAGGTGTAAAATTAGTAATTTTTGTTCAATATTTTGAATTTCAGGCTGTTCCCGCAACATTTATAATTCAATTTTTTATCACATTCATCCAGTTGTGAGCTGGTCCGGAGTTCAGGATAAAATCCTGCAAATCCTTAATCTGCTAGCTTAATATAAAATTCTGAACTTGATGGTATGGTTGATATGCTTGAGGTCTTTTAACACCTGCTTATCGTATTCATTGCTTACATCGGTTATCACGTAACCAATGCTTGAATTAGTCATTAAGAACTGACCAAGAATATTCATATGATGCATAGCAAACACCTGGTTGATCTGAGCCATTATCCCGGGTACATTTTTGTGGATATGGATCAGGCGGTGCGCACCGGCCATCCGCGGAAGCTGAAGATTTGGAAAGTTAACACTCATGTAAGTATCGCCTTTATTAATAAAATCGATCATACGTTTGGCAATGAACTCAGGGTTACGCGGATTGTTTTTCGGATCATCAAAAACTACAATACCCATTTCCGTACAGAGCTCCTGGGAAAGTTTATGCCGGCTGTTTCCCAGAACGCCGATCGTTTTTAATTTAACAGCACGTTCCAGCTTTTCTTTATCCAGCTTTTCATCAGCTGCAAGGAGCATCATTCCTGCATCCGGCACATATTTTTCTTCAAAACTTGTTTTATGGCGGATGGAGAAACCATCCTTTTTTAAAGTTTGAATAGCCAGATCAGGAACATTGCCAATTACCAGGCAAAGGATCCGGTTTTTTGGATAAGATATCGCCCTCGGCAGATTATTTACATATAAGAACTCATCAAAGCTCGGCGTGATATGGTCGGCCTTTTCTGCCACAGTCTTACGCTCGATATTCTCTGTGAATGCATAGAATTTTTTGATCATGCCGAATTCCTTAAGCTGAAAATCAGAATGGCCATCGCCTATGCCAAAGATATCGCCCTGTAAATCAAGCTCTTTCAAAAGAGTTACCTTGCCTGCTTCGTTCGACAAAGGATTTTTTTCATCGTAACCGATGATCCTGTCATTTTCATCAAATACAAAGGTGTTTGCATAGATATTTTTCTTCAGGATATGGTAGGGCAATACAACCGGTGTGATAAACTCTTTAAATCCTCCTGAAACGATAAGCACATTTTCTGCATGCTTTTTAAAGAAGGTCTTGTTTCGTGAAAAGGAGGAGGATACTTTCTTTTTTAAACGGGTGATCAGTTGCTTTAAATGACCCCTGTCAGCCTCCAGGAGCTTTACGCGTCCGCTAAGGCTTTCGCGGAAAGACATTTTGCCTTCCATAGCAGCATTAGTAAGATCTTCAATCTTTTGATAAATGGCTTCCCTGTCCGGGTGATTTTTTAATGAGATGCGGGCTAGTTCGTCAAGTGCTTCCACCTGGGTAAATGTACTGTCGAAATCTATAATGTAAAACTGCTTCAATGGTATTTAATATATTTATATGATGATCTTAACGTGTTGAGCGATTGAAGAGAGAGATTAAAAATGAATAAAATTTGTGCAATTAATGGAATTCAAGTAAAGAAAAAATACGGCCAGATAAATTTTCTTTATGCAAAATTTTTCGGCTAATTTCCTGATGTTTTTAGACATTACCAAATCTGTTTTCAAATCTACTATGGATGGTTATGGTAAATCAGGTTCTATTCAAGGAAGCCTATATATCTGATTGTGGGATCATGGCACTGTCATTAACTGAAAATCTATCAATATTGATTCTGAAAATCACCTGTTTGGTAAACTCAGATGTGATTATCTTTCAGATTAAGGCATGTTTCATTCTATGAACTATAAGCAAAGAAAGCGTTCATTATATTTCATTATCTTAATGATATAAAGCATTCATGATTAAATAATTGTATTATTGATTTGCGATAAGATTTTTTTGACAAAACCCGTTCAGTTAGATTTTATACTTCAAAGCATAACTGTCCACTTAAAATAAGCTGAGTGACAGTTAGTTACAATTTAGTATACTTAAGGGATCAGGTTGGAATTTTTAACAGATCTGTGAATGGAAAGCTTACCAGCTATGGTCCAAATGAAGTTAATCCCGACAAACGCTCCGACATTACTAATGCAGATCAAAATTCTGGTATTTATGGTATTAAATATCCGCTTTATCCTTCGAGTGATGCGAACAGCCTGGAGTCTGATTATGTGGAAATCCGTTTAGCAGAGATTTATTACTCACTGGCTGAATGTAAATTCAGAGCTGGCGATAAAGCGGGTGCAGCAGTATTGCTTAATGCGGTACGCCAACGTTATTATCCAGCAGGTTCTACCAGTTTATATTTAACTGATGGAAGCCAACTGACAGAACAAGAACTGCTGGATGAATGGGGTCGTGAATTCCTGCTGGAAGCCCGTCGCCGTACCGACTTGATACGTTTTGATAAGTTCTCAAAAGGTACCTGGTGGGATAAAAAACCAGATGCGGATGATCATACCAACATTATGCCATTAGGTCAAAGTGTTTTAGGAGCATCTCCGCAATTGATACAAAATCCTGGTTATAACTAAAATAAATGAACAGGATGGTTAGAATTGCTAACCGCTCTGTTTTTTTTATCAATTGCTACATTAAGAGTATTGTAAAAATGGTTGAATGACTTAAATATACAATGCACGTAAAGAGGTGGTGATGAAAGCTTTGAATAATTATTCTATATATATATAATAAAAAAAATGAACATATTAAGTAGAGTTGCATGCTTTATGATTTCAGGCATATTGTATTCGCAGTCCGGCTACTCCCAAGGCCCTGTGCCCGGTACTATTTCACTGAACAGTCTGGATGCCTTCCGGAATCCGGCAAAAAACTGGGTTGTTGCTTCTGATGCTTCTGCCAATTTTAGTAAAGTCGATGCAATAAAAGCGCTAAATGGCAGCGGTGCAGTTGTAAACACGTCTTTGCAAAAGGGAGCCAATCTGGTAACAAAAGAGGAATTTGGAGATGTTGATCTTGAATTGGATTTTATGATGGCCAAAGGAGCGGCTTCAGGGGTATATCTGCAGGGGCGATATGAGATACAGTTAGCAGATAGTTGGACAAAATTGAATCCAACTTTTGCAGATTTGGGCGGTATTGGCCAAAAGAGCGGAAATACTCCTACTAGTTTTGATGGTGAAACTCCATTAATAAACGTAGCTAAGGCACCTGGATTGTGGCAACATTTACATGTAAAATTCAGAGCACCTAAATTTAATGCCAATGGTATCAAAATAGCAAATGCACGTTTTGAAGAGGTGTATTTAAATGGTACACTTGTTCAGGTGCATGTAGATGTATCAGCTCCAACAAAAGGTTCAATCTTTGCAGATGAGAAAGTAACAGGCCCGTTGATGTTACAAGGTGATGAAGGATCAGTGGCTTTTCGTAATATTACTCCCCGTTTTCTTCCTGTATCACAAGCTCCTGCTGTTCAAACTAATCCGGCAGCTGCACGCCGTCTTATGCGTGTTTTAAATCCCATTCTGCTTGATCCCGGCAATAAACCTTATTTATTAAGAAGTTATTTAGATTATGGCAATAAGAAACGTACGCACGTAATTTCGGTTGGGAACCCTAACCAAGTAAACTATTCATATGATATGAAACAGGGTGCCTTGCTGCAAGTATGGCGCGGACAGTTCGTAGATGTGACAAATATGTGGGAAGGAAGAGGCGAGTCTCAGCTTGCCAAACCTAATGGCAGCGTCGTTCTTTTATCTGGCGCTCCTGCAATTGCATCTTTATCAGATGCCAATGTTGTATGGCCGGATTCCATAGCTTTTGATGATTTTAATAATAAGGGGTATGTGCTGGATAAAAACAGGAACCCAACGTTTCGATATTTGTATAACGGAGCCGAGGTGACAGACAAAATTTCAATCCCGAGCAATGGTGAATCTCTTGTACGTGAAATAAATGTAAGTAATGCTCCCGTAAATTTCTATTGCAGGATAGCTTCGGCAAACGAAATTGAATCTGTTGGCAAGGGGTTATATGCTGTTGATGGTAAATCCTATTATGTCCGGATCGATGAACGGTTTAAGCCATTGGTCAGAAAAACGCAAAACGGCCAGGAGCTTATTGTAGGTGTAGGAAAGAGCGTAACACCATTAACTTATTCTATTATCTGGTAAACGAAAATATGATGAATACATACATACAACTATATCGTTCTGGAAGATATTTGCTAAGCTGTATAATATGCAGTCTTTGCACTACAATCATAATGGCACAAACTACCGCGCCATCGTCTCAAAACCGCTCGGGGTCAGATGTCAGTCGCATACAGACGGAAGACGAAATATTCAGGTTGCGCACGGTGCCTATACCTCAGGGCCTTGCTTTGGAAGTTGGGGGGATGACTTTTTTGCCCAATGATGCATTGGCTGTTGCAACCCGCCGTGGAGAAATATGGACTATCAGTAATCCATACATGAAAGACGGGTTGCCCCCAAAATATAAATTGTTTGCCCAGGGTATGCATGAAGTTTTGGGGCTTAATTTTATTAAAGGCGATATATATGTTGCCCAGCGTTCTGAGCTTACCCGTTTACGGGATCTGAATGGGGATGGTGAAGCAGATGAATACGAGACAATATATACCTGGCCATTATCAGGCAATTATCATGAATACTCCTATGGTCCGATGCTGGATAAGGATGGTAATATGATCTTAGCGCTGAATCTGGGCTGGACGGGCAAAGAAGTAAGCTTGTCAAAATGGCACGGTTGGTTTCTTAAGCTCACGCCTGATGGAAAAATGGAACCTTTCGCCACCGGCTTTCGTTCTCCCGCAGGGATGGCATTAAATAATGAAGGGGACATTTTTTATGTAGAAAACCAGGGGGGATGGGTAGGTTCAGGATTTCTTGCTCATGTTGAAAAAGGAGACTTTTTAGGGCATCCTGAAGGGTTGAAATGGGCAGATCAGCCGGGATCTCCTGTTAAATTAAGACTATCGGATATTCCCAATACCGGTGAACCTAAATTTGAGGTTGCCAAAAGACTTCCCGGATTGAAAACACCTGCAGTATGGATGCCTCACACTATCCTTGGAATCTCAACATCAGGAATTTTGAATTATGGCAGTGAAGGAAAAATGGGGCCATTTGAAGGACAAATGTTTGTTGGGGATCAGGGTCAGAGTAAGATTATGAGGATAGCCCTTGAAAAGGTCAAGGGAGTGTACCAGGGTGTCGTTTTTCCTTTTCGTGAAGGTTTTTCTTCGGGAATAATACGGATGAACTGGGGTTCAGACGGGAGCATGTTTGTAGGGATGACTTCCCGGGGATGGGGATCAACGGGAACACAGCTTTATGGATTACAGCGATTGGAATGGAGCGGAGTAACACCTTTTGAAATCAAGACGATCAAAGCACAGCCTGACGGTTTTGAATTGGAATTTACTGCTCCTGTAAATGAAAGTACGGCACGTAAAGCAGCTTCCTACAGCATGCGAAGCTTCACTTACAAATATCACTCTACTTACGGAAGCCCTGCGATCAATGCGACAAACCGCCAGATCAAAGCTATCGTTGTTTCTCCTGACCGGATAAAAGTACGTTTAGTTGTTGACAGTTTAAAGGAAGGATATATTCATGAGATCAGGGCAGAAGGTGTACAGTCTGCGGATAAATTATTATTGATGCATAATTTTGGATATTATACGCTCAACAGAATACCTGACGGAGAGAAGTTTGTCATAACCAATGAGAACAGGGCAATATCAATTGCAGATCACGATATGTCCATGATGGGAATGACGGGAGCTCAAAACCAAACTGCAGTAAGCGCAGCAACAACACCAAAAGCAGCAGCTTCTGCAAATAAGCACGTAACTAAACAGCCGGCCGACTGGGTAAATGGTCCCGAACGCACCCTGATTCTTGGAACAAGACCAGGATTATTAAAATTCGACGTTGAAACTATTACGCTCAAAGCAGGGAGCAAAATAAAGCTGACATTCACTAATAACGATGATATGCAGCATAACTTTGTACTTACTGCGCCGAATGCAGCTACCCAGGTTGGAGAAATGGCTATTAAATTGGGGATTGATGGAGAACGCCTGAATTACATACCCGCAACTCCCCAGGTTTTGGTTTATACCTTACTTTTGCAACCCGGAAAATCAGATGTTATTTACTTTACTGCACCCGATAAGCCCGGAGAATACCAATATGTATGCAGTTATCCGGGACATTATATAATTATGAGGGGAGTCATTAAAGTAGAAAAATAGATAAATCCAATTATAAACTAAAATCTAAAAAAAATGAATTATGAAAAGTTCAGCATTCTTAATAGCCGCATTATTAATAGGAACTGTGCTTACAGCTAACGCACAAGTACCTGCTCAAACCACGCAACCAGCTACACCCGGCCAAACTGCAACCCCCAGAGCTGCCAAGGGTAACCCTGCAGAAACAGAAGTATGGGAACCTATACCAAAAGTAGTTTCATCTGGAAAAACTTTCAATGATGCTCCGTCTGATGCCATCGTTCTGTTTGATGGAAAGAATTTGGATCAATGGGTATCTAAAAGGGATATGTCTGCAGCAAAATGGATTGTTTCTGATGGTGCTTTTACAGTTAGTAAACCTACAGGTGATATACAAACTAAAAGGACATTTACCAATTATCAGATGCATATTGAGTTTCGTATACCATCAAATATAACTGGTGCCGGACAAAGCCGGGGTAATAGCGGGATATTTCTGGCTGCAACAAATGGTAATGCAGGTGGATATGAACTCCAGGTATTGGATGGATACAATAACGAAAATAAAACTTATTCCAACGGAATGGTAGGCAGCATGTATAAAGAGTCTATTCCATTAGTAAATTCAGCACGTAAACCCGGTGTGTGGAATGTTTACGATATCGTTTGGACTGCACCTACATTTAATGAGGATGGAACAGTGAAAACACGTGCAAGGGTAACTGCATTTTTGAACGGTGTATTGATTCAAAACAATTATGAAGTTGTAGGGGAAACTGCCTTTATCGGAAAGCATGAGTATGTAAAGCATGGGCCTGCGCCTATCAAATTGCAATCACATGGTGATCCCAGCGAACCTATAAGTTATCGCAATATTTGGCTGAGAGAGTTGTAATAAATTCTTAAGTCATCACCTTAACCCCATCCCAAGTTAGTAAGAATCGCTGTCTGCATTTTTTGAAGCAGCGGCTCTTGATGACTTTTTATAGGGCTATTTTTCTAAACTGAAACGATATTAACCAAAACCTATCCTCCTTATGAAAAAATTAATCTTAATCGCAGTTTTACTACCATGGATGATAGCTGCTACTGCTCAGAACAAAAAAATGTGCCCCATTTTCAACGGTAAAAACCTTAAGGGCTGGAGCAGTTTTTTACGCACCTCAGGCCTGAATAATGACCCGCAGCAAATTTTCACTGTAGAGAACAAGATGATACACGTCCGCGGGATAGAGTTTGGCTATATAATCACTGACAAGAGTTACCAGGATTTTCATTTTTCAGTAGAATTCAAATGGGGTGAAAAGAAATATCCGCCAAGAGAGAATGCAAAAAGAGATGCCGGTATTTGTTTCAACATACCGGAGAACGTGCCCAATAAAATTTGGCCTAAATCTATAGAGTGCCAGATTCAGGAAGGCGATACTGGCGATTTGTGGCTCATTGACAGCGCTACAGCGGTAGTTGACGGCAACCGCACTATACCTACAAGGTCTACGCGGTCAATAAAGAAGAAGGATGCTGAGCGTCTCAACGGAGAATGGAACACAGTGGAAATTGTTTCTAAAAATGGCAAATTCATTTTCACTGTTAACGGAGTAGTTGTAAACGAAGGTGAAAGCCCTAGTACCACACATGGAAAAATTCTGCTGCAAGCTGAAGGATCAGAACTTTACTACCGCAATGTACTGATCGCAGAATTATAAAAATTATTTAAATACTCTAACAGTACTAACAACGAGTTAATATGAAAAGTATATTACAGATATTATGCCTGATGGCTTTATCTATGCTTATTTATACATGTACCGTATCCAAAGACGCAAATCAGGCAGGAAGTCCATATCCTAAACGCGTGTTTAATCCTAAGCCGAGTTCAGAGTACTTATCACCGGAAGAAAGTATGA
Source organism: uncultured Sphingobacterium sp. (assembly GCA_964358565.1). Taxonomy (GTDB): domain Bacteria; phylum Bacteroidota; class Bacteroidia; order Sphingobacteriales; family Sphingobacteriaceae; genus Daejeonella. Next base: position 12,846 of record CAYHRC010000004.1, read on the forward strand.
AAACATTCAATCTTCCCAAAGGCTATCATTTAGAACTGGTTGCCAGTGAGCCTATGATAAAAGAACCTGTTGCTATTGCATGGGATGGCAACGCGAAAATGTATGTGGCAGAGATGCTCACTTATATGCAGGATGCAGATGCTACAGGTGAACGCGTGCCCAGAAGCCGTATTTCGCTGCTTGAAGATACAAATAACGATGGTAAGATGGATAAGAGTACGGTGTTTATAGACAACCTGTTGCTTCCCCGTATGATCCTTTGCGTAAACCATGAGCTCTTAGTGAATGAAACAAACACCATAACTGTTACAGCCTATAAAGATACTAATGGCGATGGTAAAGCAGATGAGAAAAGGGTCGTTTATGAAAATGCGAAATATTCAGCAAACGATGCTAATATGGAGCATCAGAGAAGCGGATTAAACTGGAACCTGGATAATTATATATATATGACCTATGAGCCTATACGTTTTAGATATACTAATGGCATGCTCAGGGCAGACACTATCGTTAGCGGATCCCCGGGCCAGTGGGGAATCACTCATGACAATTACGGAAGGCTATTTTATTCTTCAGCAGGCGGAGAAGTTCCCATACAAAGGTTCCAGATCAATCCGGTTTACGGATCACTTGATTTAAAAGGTCAGTACAGTAATGAGTTTGCAGCAGTTTGGCCTATTATTTCAACCCCTGATGTTCAGGGAGGATTGCCCAGGTTACGCCCTGATAGCACCCTTAATCGTTTTACGGCTTCTTGCGGGCAATCCATTTTTCGGGGTGATCGACTTCCTCAGGATCTGGCAGGAGATTATCTGGTGTGCGAACCTGTGGGGCGTTTAATACGTCGTGCCAAACTGATCAATATCAAAGGGAAATCTATAGTTCAGAATGCCTATTACCAGCAAGAATTTATAGCCTCTTCTGATATGAATTTTCGTCCTGTGAACAGCTATACCGGACCTGATGGCACCCTGTATATAGTTGATATGCATCGCGGTATCATTCAGCAGGGTAACTGGACTAAGCCCGGATCTTTTCTCAGGAATGTGATCGACCGAATGGGATTTTCGAAAAACATCGGACACGGGCGTATTTACCGTCTGGTACATGATGGATTCAAATCTGATCCAAAACCACATATACTTGACGAATCTCCAGCTCAATTAGTAACTTATTTAGATCATCCTAATGGCTGGTGGAGAGATAATGCACAAAAGCAACTCGTTATTCTCGGAGACAGGTCTGTTGTGCCGGCTTTGAAACAAATAGCAGAAGGTAAACAAGCTACTTTATCTGCCAAACCGTCTCACTTAGGCAGGATACATGCACTTTGGACATTAGAAGGTTTAAATGCCATTGATAAAGATATTTTATTAACGGCAATGAATGATCAGGATGCACAGGTAAGAAGAGCTGCCATTTGGATCAGTGAGCCTTATATCAAGAAAAACGATGCGCAAATAATAAGCAGGCTCGCTGAGCTTAAGGCAGATTCGAGCTATGATGTTCGTACACAACTGTTATTATCCCTTTCTTATAATAAAGGAGATAAGGCTCAATCCATTGTCAAAGATCTGATGGCTCAAAATCAGGATAATGAAATGATGGTAGCCACCGCTGCTGCTCTGGAAATGAACGAAAACGTAAAAACTTATGGAATCAGACTGGGTAACCTTGCCACAGCCAATAGAAATCTGGTATTGCAGGGCGCCTCTATTTTCAGGTCAATTTGTGCCAGCTGTCATGGTACTGATGCAAAGGGATTGGCTACAGCGGTAGCACCGCCACTTGTAGGTTCTAAACGGTTAGCTGGCGATAAAAATACAGCGATCAATATATTGCTTCATGGCTTAACAGGACCGATTGAAGGGAAAACATATCCCGGTGACCTGATGCCATCTTTTGGAGCTAATAGCAATGAATGGGTTGCCGCTGTATTAAGTTATGCCCGTTTTGAATTTGGCCGTGGACCAAGAAATGATCCTAAAGCTGTTTCTCCCTTTATAACATCAACTGAGGTGAAAAAGGTAAGAGACGAATCCGGTACAAGAACAAAATCATGGACTGTTGCAGAACTTGAAAAGGCAGAATCTTTAAAAACAATTTCTCAATAATTAAAAGTTTAAGGACAAAATCCTTTACAGTTTTAAATTAAAATTCTTACTGTGTAAAACAATAAAACAAGTTTACATCAAAAACCTTGTGAAAATTAACAAGTTAACAGATATTTTCATCAATTCTTTGCATATATTCAAGCTAATTTTAGAGGTCGCTTAAACTTACCTAAAACATTCTGTTATGGATTCACGTCGTAATTTTTTACAAAAACTTACCGCTTCGGCACTTGCTTTATATATACCCCGGTATGGTTTGGCAAGCACTAAAAACTTTTACAACCACTCTTATGAGGGCCCCGTTCTTCGGGTTGCAATCATGGGCTTGGGTAGCTACGGAACCAGAGTGGCAGATGCCATGCAAGCCTGTAAGATGGCCAAATTAGTAGGGCTTATTAGTGGTACGCCCTCTAAAATAAAAGACTGGCAGAGCAAGTACAACATTCCCGCGAAAAATTGTTATAACTATGAGAATTTCGACCTCATTAAAGACAATCCGGAGATTGATGCGGTATACGTCATCACGCCGAATGCCCTGCATCACGATCAGGTGATACGTGTGGCCAAAGCTGGTAAACACGTTATTTGCGAAAAACCAATGGCTTTGAATGCCAAAGAAGGGCAGGAAATGATTGAGGCCTGCAAGAAAGCGAATGTCAAATTGCTGGTGGGATACAGGATGCACTTTGAGCCTAAGACGCTGGAAATCATCAGGATGCGGAAAGAAGGCGAATTGGGGAAAATTACGTTTTTTCAGGGATTATGCGGCTTCAAAATAGGCGATCCCAATCAATGGCGATTGAATAGGCAACTGGCTGGAGGCGGCTCGATGATGGACATAGGCATTTATGCAATCAATGGGGCGCGTTACATGGTAGGCGAAGAGCCCATTTGGGTTACTGCAGAGGAAACGAAAACTAACCATGAAAAATTTAAAGAAGGCGTCGACGAAACCGTTCAATTTCAACTAGGGTTTCCAGGCGGAGCTGTAGCATCCTGTTTGTCAACCTATAGTATGAATAACCTGGATCGCTTTTTCCTAAATGCTGAAAAAGGTTTTGCTGAGTTACAACCCTCTACCGGTTATGGCCCCATCAAAGGCCGTACTAATAAAGGCGAATTAAATCAACCTCATGTCACTCACCAAACAACACAAATGGAAGAAATGGCTGAGATTATTTTGAGGGGAAAACAACCCATCGTACCCGTAGACGGTGAAGAAGCCCTGAAAGATTTAAAAATTATAGACGCGATCTATTTTGCAGTTAAAACGGGTAAAAAGGTAGATTTGAAATTGTAATTAGCCTTTAATAAAGATTAATCGCACAACAACTGACCTTAATTGTTCACAGTCCTGCAGATCTCTATGATCGTATCTTTAATAGGTTTGAAGTCCAAATTTAAGGCCTTTTTAATTTTTTCGTTAGAATAACTGCGCTTTTTTGAGGCGCTTCGAACAGTGTCTTTGGTTAAACTATAGTTTTTCCCGCTAATGCCTGAAACTATCTGAGTGCCGAAGTAGGCAAGCTGCAGCATCCAGGGCTTTAAGGCAAAAGATGGGGCCTTGCGCCCGAACTGCTCTGATATCTCGGTGAAAAGGTCCTTGTGCGTCCAGTTTTCAGCGCTGATTATGAAACGCTCATCGAAAATATCGCTTTCCATAAGCAGGATCATGGTTTTAGCCACGTCATTTACATCAATGTATCCGAAACTTCCCTGCGGATAATAGCTCAATCCTTTTTGTAAAGCATTAAATAATTTGCCACTGCCTTCGTTTCCGGCATTCTTACCAATAATGACCGAAGGATTGATAATCACCGTTTTTAATCCTTCCGCGCCGGCCCGGAAAACCTCCATCTCACTTTCGTGTTTGGAAACTGAGTATGCACTCTGACTTGAATTGAATTCCCAATGATCTTCTTCTCTTATCAGGGCTCCTTTTTTACTATCACCAATGGAAGCCACAGAACTAACGTGTAAAAATTTGTCGATGTTGAACTCCATGCACAGGTTCAGCATGTTGACTGTACCTTCAACATTCACCTTGAGCATCTGTTTCTTATCAGATGGCTTGAAGGATATCATAGCGGCACAATGATAGACCCTGCTGATGTCTTCCATGGCATCCTTCAGGGCAAAATAATCAAGGATATCTGCATTGTGCCATTCAATGGATGTCTCCTCTTTCAGAATTTCAGGTATTTTGGATGTATCACGCTTTATTGCCCGAACTTTTTCTCCTTTAAGCAGTAATTGCCTGATTAATTCTGAACCTAAAAAACCGGTGGCGCCGGTGACTAAAATCATCCGTTGAATTTTTTTAAATGCTTTCAAAAGTAATTGAATAAACTGATATTTGCTTTCGTCTAATGTCTTAATCCTGTTCTTTCATAAATTTTGTTATAATGCATCATTTATGAAACAGACTGAGTCAATGAAGATGAAAAATACCTAAGGTATCATAACGAACATATATATGCCCCTATCCGATTTTTTATCTCCCGTTGAAGCCAGCTCACTTTCCCCTATAAATGGTTTTTACGCCAGCCATATGGGTTCCAAACTTGAAATTTATCAAACTGGTTTTCCTGACCTGGATAATATTCAGTATGACATTGCAATTGTTGGTGTCCTGGAAGACCGAAATGCTGTAAACAATCAAGGCACAGCGCTCGCTCCCGATCATTTCAGGCAGAAATTTTATGAATTAAACGAAGGGAATTATGCTACAAAAATCGTCGACCTTGGAAATATAAAAGCGGGACACAAGGTATCTGATACGTATGTCGCTTTAAAGGTCGTAATGGCTGAACTTATAAAAAGAGATATTTTGCCAGTAATTATCGGTGGAGGTCAGGATCTGACCTATCCCCAGTTCATGGCTTATGAGGCGCTGGAGCAAAAGGTAGATCTGCTGGTTGTTGATTCACATTTTGATTTGGATGAAAATACAGAAGGCACTATCGAAACTACTTCGCTTTCTTATCTGAACAAGATCCTGATGCATGAGCCTAACTTCCTTTTTAACTACAGCAATATCGGCTACCAGACCTATTTTGTTAATCAGGATAGCCTGAAAGTAATGGACAAGTTATATTTCGATGTCCATCGTTTAGGTGAATTTTCTAATCAGATGGATGTTGCAGAGCCTATTATCCGGAATGCTAACATGATCAGCTTTGACATCTCATCTATTCGCTCATCAGATGCAGGGGCAAATGCAAATGCTACTCCAAATGGTTTTTATGGAGAAGATGCCTGCCGGATCTGCCGTTATGCCGGGATGAATGATAAGCTTTCATCCATTGGTTTCTATGAATTTAATCCGGCTTTTGATCAGAACGGGCAAACCGCCCTGCTGCTGGCACAAATGGTCTGGTATTTTATTGAGGGATTTTATAACCGGAAGAAAGAATTCCCGATGCTTCCCAAATCGCAGTATATTACCTACCGCGCCAATCTCAAAGACGGCTCCCATGAGCTTGTCTTCGTAAAAAGCAAAAAATCCGACCGCTGGTGGATGCAGGTACCCTACCCAAGGGGATTATCGAAAAATGAAAGACACCATCTGGTTCCCTGCCGTTACGAAGATTATCAACTGGCCAATTCGGGTGAAATGCCGGATCTCTGGTGGAGGACGTATCAGAAACTGATTTAGTTGTTAGTAATGCGGTTATCAACATT
>CAYHRC010000004.1:18653-24203 GCA_964358565.1 uncultured Sphingobacterium sp.
GATTTAGTTTTTGGTTGTTAGTTGTTCACGGTTATCAACATTAATTTTAAATTTTAAATTGAAAATTATTTTATAAGCCCCGTCCCATTCTCAATATCAACCTCATAAACCAGCAATTCCCTCCCTGTCTTAATTTTATATCCTTCTGAAACTTTTTCAATAAGTCTGTCAACGCCCTCAGCCTTTACCAGATTGATGGTGCATCCGCCAAAGCCACCGCCCATCATCCTTGCGCCGATAACATCCGGATCGTCTTTCACAAGATCTACCAGGATGTCAAGTTCTTCACAGCTGACTTCATAAAGATCCCGCAAACCGGCATGGGTTTCAAACATTCTTTTGCCAAAGGATGGCAGATCATCTTTCTCAAGGTCTTTACATCCCATAAGTAAGCGGCCATTTTCGGCAACAACATAGCTGCACCTGTTGTAGACGGTTTCATCTACTGGTTTCACATATTTTAACAACATTTCTTCAGTGGCATAACGAAGGCTATATACCTGAGGTTCTGTATCTTGTATCAGTCTGACTCCCTCCTGGCATTGGGAGCGCCTTTCATTATAGGCTGAGGAAGCAAGTGAGTGTTTCACCCTGGTATCAAAAAGTATAATTTTAATACCAACCGCATGAAAGGGGATATAAACATGTTCGAGAGTTTCACAATCCAGCCTGATCAAATGTCCCTTTCTGCCGAATATACTGGCAAACTGATCCATAATACCGCATTTTACTCCTACAAACTGGTTCTCTGCAGCTTGTGACATCCGGACGAGCTCCATTTTTTCATAACGGAGATTATAGACTTTATTCAAGCCGTAAGCAGTTGCACATTCGAGTGCTGCCGATGAAGAAAGTCCCCCTCCAGGAGGAATATCCCCTCCGAAAATGAGGTTGAAACCTCTGATGTCAGGACGGGTTTTCCTTATTTGCTCAACAACGCCAAGAATATAATCAGGCCATAGTTTGCCTGATCTTTTGATTGCATCAACATTTATTTGAAAATCATCATCATAATCAAGAGAATGCAGATGGATCTCATCGTCATCCCGTTTATGGATACCCATATAAATGGCTTTATTTATTGAGGCGGGCAAAACAAATCCCATATTATAATCGGTATGTTCACCGATCAGGTTCACCCTTCCCGGCGCCCTGACCACTAAAGGATCCTGCTGGAAAAGTTCAGTGAATTTCTGCATTATCCGAAGAGAATAATCTGTTATCCCGGTGTCCATATAATTTTTTATGATAAAATTAGTTAATTGCTTTATTCCAATTGGCTATTTTCAACTTTAATTAGCTCAATTTGCAAAATGAGCTTTCGTTCGTACCTATAAGATATATGAGATATTTAAAATTTTTGTTGTTTAGTGTCCTTTTAATAAGCTCTGCTGCTGCCTCTGCGCAGACGGGAACATATGTTATTTCAGGCACTATAGATCCTACGCTTAATATATCCAAATTGTTTTTTACGCGGAGCAGTTTTTATGGAGGAGCAAATTCGAAGCCGCAGCATGTTCCTGTTGTTGATGGAAAATTTACCATCAAAGGCTCAATAGACGCACCAATGCCGGCATTTCTATCCGTCGCCGAGGACTATAAATCGGATCCTGTGCAATCAAAGCAATTTATCCTTGATGAGGGTAATATAACTATTTCGGTAAAGCAACAGCTCTCGGATGCAACAGTGAGCGGATCAAAGGCACAGGATGACGTGATAAGGTATACCATGGAACAGTCGCCCTATTCTAAAAAGTTAAACGAAATCAATGAGGAAGCGCAGAAAAAATCAATGTCAGGGGTTCCCGCTGATTCGATCAACGCCCTTTATCGTCTGCCCTTTAAAGAAGCCAGTAAGGATCTGCTTAGCTTCCAAAAAAGCTTCGTCATTAAAAACCCGGATGCCTTTATTTCCCTGCTCCTGATCCCTGATCTTGCCAAAGTTTCATTTAATTTCCTGGAAGCCGATTCGCTGTTCAGGCTACTGAATACCAGGATCAGGTCAACTCCGACAGGGAAGCTTATAAAAGAATACATCGATAAGGAAATGAAGGTGTCGGTTGGCGCCAGTGCTCCGGGTTTTAATCTTGCTGATACTGCAGGCAAAATATTTTCACTATCAAGTTTGAAAGGTAAATATGTGCTGATAGATTTCTGGGCAGCCTGGTGTGCTCCCTGCAGGGAGGAAAATCCAAATGTCGTTATGGCTTATCAAACCTTTAAGGACAAAGGCTTTACTGTTTTGGGGGTTTCCCTGGATAGAAAAAAAAGCGAATGGATGAAAGCCATTGAGAAGGATAATTTAAAATGGAACCATGTTTCAGACCTCCGGCAGTGGGAAAGTGCTCCGGCAATACTCTATGGCATTACCAGCATTCCACGTAATTTTTTACTGGACCGGGAGGGTAAGATCATCGCCAGGGACCTTCGGGGCCCTGATCTGATCGAAAAGCTGAATGAGATTTTTCTATTGCCTGGCCGGTGAAAACATCAGCTACAGCTATGAGTTATGCAGGACAAGTTTCAATATAGCCTATTCTGACCTCCGGCCTCTGTAATCTACATCAGGTCTGTGCCTATATCGTGGCGATAATATATTCCGTCGAAATAGATCCTTCCGGCATCTGCTGTTGCTTTCTGAACAGCATCAAAGAGTTTATCATCCAGGGCGGTGACTGCCAGTACGCGGCCTCCATTGGTTTTAATAAGTCCGTTGTCCAGATCGGTACCAGCATGGAAAGCTGTTGAATGTCTCAGATTATCCAGTCCTGTTATAGTTTTCCCTTTCAGATACTCTCCGGGATAGCCGCCTGCCACCAGCATAATTGTGGCTGCGATTTTAGGCGATATTTTCAGTTCTTTTTCTGCCAGGTTTTCATTAGCCACACCCAGGAAGAGCTCGACAAGATCGCTTTCAATCCTTGGAATAACACTCTCAGTCTCGGGATCACCCATGCGGACATTATATTCGATAACGTAAGGTTCTTTTCCTTCAGGAGTTTCTGAAGCCATTAAACCTATAAATATGAATCCCTTGTAGGGGATATTGTCTTTCTTTAAACCTTCAATGGTGGGAATAATAACCCGATCTTCCACCTTTTTCATAAATGCGGCATCAGCAAATGGAACAGGTGAAATAGCACCCATACCCCCTGTATTTAAGCCAGTATCTCCTTCGCCGATGCGTTTATAATCTTTTGCTTCAGGAAGAATTTTATAGGTATGGCCATCAGTAAGAACAAATACAGACAGCTCAATCCCGCTTAGAAACTCTTCAATAACTACGGTACTGCTGGCTTCACCAAATTTGGCACCGGCAAGCATGGCTGTTAATTCACTTTTGGCATCTTCAAGCGTTTCACAGATGAGCACTCCTTTTCCTGCGGCTAATCCATCGGCTTTTAAAACGATGGGAAGCTTCTGGCTCTCCAGGTAAATTAAGCCTTCCTGTAAAGTTTTTTTCGTAAAGGATTTGAATGATGCAGTGGGAATCCCATGCCGGAGCATGAACTGTTTTGAAAAATCCTTGCTTCCTTCGAGCTGTGCACCTTCTTTTTGCGGACCAATAACGGGAATGTGTTTCAGTTCTTCACTTTCGAGAAAAAAGTCATGAATACCTCTGACGAGGGGCTCTTCCGGTCCAACTACAATCAGACCGATATCCTGCTTAAGGGCAAAGGCGCCAATGCCTTCAAAATCTGTCAGCTTAAGGTTAACATTTTTACCATAGGTGCTCGTGCCGGCATTTCCCGGCGCAATATATAACTGTGACAGATGCTCACTTTGGGCCATTTTTGAAGCAAAAGCACTTTCACGTCCGCCCGAGCCTAGTAGAAGGATTTTCATTTTGTAAAGATATTTGATAGAGATGAGATTTTATTAGAATTTGTGATAATCGTGGGACTTATAAATCAGGGTCAATATAAGCACATGACCTGTATGCAGGGGAGATGGTTATTTTCCGCTCAAGGCCGCGGAGGCCTAATTACTTTTTCCTTCTTCAAATTTATCAGGAACAGGATTTCGGTGTCATACCCTTAAAGCCAGGGCTACTAACACCATAATCTTAATTAAATATTCGTAATTTTGCACTCCAATTATGCCATTGTGGCTTCCCATTTTGCCGTGGCTTAGTTGTTGTTAAATTTGTTTTTTACTATTAAGAATAAAGATGTTAGGACTTATAAGCAAACTTTTCGGAAGCAAATCCAATCGTGATATAAAAATAATTCAGCCGCTCATTGAGCAAACCAAAGAAGAGTATGCGAAACTTTCTGTATTAAGCAATGATGAGTTGCGTCAGAAAACACTTGATTTTAAAGCGCGTATTCAGGATTTTCTTGCAGATATAGACAAGGAAACTGCTGAGGTTAAAGCAAGGGCTGAAGCAGAGGATCTTCCGATGAACGAAAAGACGGCACTTTATGATCAGCTTGACAAGCTTCAGAAAGACCGCGATAAAGAACTTGAAAAGATCCTTCTTGAGCTATTGCCTGAAGCTTTCGCAGTAATGAAAGACACGGCGCGGCGCTTTACAGAAAATAAAACGCTCGAAGTTACCGCCACTCAGGCTGACCGGGAACTTGCGGCGCACAAGCAGAATGTAGTTATCCAGGGCGATAAGGCTATTCACCACAATACCTGGCTGGCAGCCGGCACGGAAGTAACCTGGAATATGATCCATTATGATGTGCAGCTGATCGGTGGTGTTGTTCTGCATCAGGGTAAGATCGCCGAGATGGCAACAGGTGAAGGAAAAACCCTCGTTGGAACCTTACCGGCTTACCTCAACGCATTATCCGGTCAAGGTGTTCACATCGTTACAGTGAATGATTACCTGGCCCGTCGTGACTCGGAATGGAACGGACCTCTTTTCGAATTTCATGGATTAACGGTTGATTGTATTGATAAACATCAGCCTAATTCTGAAGAACGCCGCAAAGCCTACCTGTCTGATATCACTTTTGGTACCAATAATGAGTTCGGCTTTGACTATTTGCGTGACAATATGACATTGAACCCGGAAAGTCTGGTTCAGCGCAAGCTGCATTTTGCCATGGTGGATGAGGTGGATTCGGTATTAATTGATGATGCGCGTACTCCTTTGATAATTTCCGGTCCAATTCCACGAGGAGATGAGCATGAATTTTATGATTTAAAACCGCGTATTGAGAAGCTGGTAACAGCACAGAAAAATTATATAAACGGAGTTCTGAATGAGGCTAAAAAATCAATTGCTGATGGCCGTTCCGGTCCGCAGGAGGGAGGATTAGCCTTGCTGAGAGCCTACCGTGGTTTGCCTAAGAGTAAAGCATTGATCAAGTTCCTTAGTGAATCCGGAATAAAGCAGGTTTTGACTAAATCTGAAAACCATTACATGGAAAATCAGAACAAGGAGATGCCTTTGGTAGATGCCGAGCTTTTCTTTGTGATCGATGAAAAGAATAACCAGGTTGAATTAACAGAAAAGGGTATTGAACTGATCACAGCATCCGGCGAAGACCAGAATTTTTTCGTCATGCCTGATGTGGGTACTGAGATCGCTGATCT
>CAYHRC010000005.1:0-23868 GCA_964358565.1 uncultured Sphingobacterium sp.
GCAAGCAGTAAGGCGGTCGCCGATCAGCTTGGCATAAAAGGCTTTGCGCGTAATAAAGAAGACGGAAGTGTTTTCATTGAAGCCGAAGGAGATGATTTTTCCTTAGAGCTTTTCCTGGAGTTTTGCCACAAAGGTTCCGACAGGGCTGCAGTTGAAAATGTAGCTTACACCGAAGGGGAAGTAAAAAACTATCGTAATTTTGAAATAGTTAGAAGATGACTCGTACTTTGTATATTCATATTTTAATTACCTGGATTTTAGGCGCCACGCCTTTCCCCCATTAGCTGTAAGACAAAAAGCAAAATGAAAGGTATGTGGGCGGATAAGGCATTGCCTGCCTGGCCGGTAGGCAGGTTTTTACCCTTTAGTAAAAACGTTCCGAAATATTCGGGATGTTTACTTTTTGTGTGGGTGGCCTGTGAAAAGCTGCCTGAGGGAATCCCGAATGCTTTCGGGATGGTTAATTTTATCTAAAATTGACATGCCTGCCCGGCCTTAGAGGGTGAAAAGGCTAAGCTGGGTCGTTTCGAAGTATGCTAGTGTTATTATCTAGCCTGTGCCAGTGATATTTTAAGAAATTAAATTAAATGCTAATTATCTCCTCCATTGTCATCAATTAGAAAATTCGCCGGCCAGACTGCCATCTATGGCATAAGCACTGTTATTTCCAGGCTTCTCAATTTTATTCTTACCCCGATATATGTAAGTATTTATGCGCCTAAAGTATACGGTGTATTGACCCTGATGTATAGCTGGGCATCCATGCTGAATGCCATTCTTGCCTTTGGCATGGAGACCACATTTTTCAGGTATCTCAATAAATTCGAAAATAATAAGCAGAAAGTTTATAATAACACTTTCATCGCGATAAGCACGGTGGCTCTGATATTTCTATTGTTCACTGTTTTATTCGTGAATGATATCGCTGCCTGGATGCAGCAGGGCGAGGTTTATAATCCTGATTATGCCAGGTATATCAGGTATTTTATCTACATACTGATTGCCGATGCACTCGCAGTAATACCTTTTGCGAAAATACGTGCCGAAGGCAAACCCATCCGCTACAGCCTGATAAAATTTATCAATATCCTCACCTTCGTAGGGTTCAACCTGTTCTTTATCTTTTTAGTCCCGCTTATCATCAAAAACGGATGGCCGGGTGCTGGCCTCCTGATTGGCTGGTACAGGGAAGGCTGGGTAGGTTATGTGTTTCTGTCCAACCTGATCGCCAGCTTACTTACTCTGCTATTTTTATTGCCCGAGCTCCTGCAGCTCCGCTTACAGTACGATAGTAAACTCTTAAAGGATATGTTGGTATATAGCTGGCCTATATTTATTGCTAACATATCATTTATCATCAATGAGAACATTGATAAAGTTTTTCTTAAGCATCTGCTCCCTCCCGGGATATCTGAACAGGAGCTGGGAATATATGGTGCTTGTTATAAGATCGCCATATTCCTGAGCATTTTTATTCAGGCTTTTCGCCTGGGAGCAGAACCTTTCTTTTTCAGCCATTCGAAGAATAAGAACGCACCAGACACCTATGCGCGTATCATGAATTATTTTGTGATCGCTGTTTGCCTGATCTTTGTGATGCTCAGCGCTAATATTGAAATATTAAAGTACTTTATTAAGGGTAAAGATGCGGCTGAGCAGGCTATTTACTGGTCCGGATTGCGTGTTGTTCCTATTTTATTATTCGGATATGTGAGCCTTGGAATTTATATGAATTTATCTATCTGGTACAAATTGTCAGATCAAACACGTTATGGATTATATATTTCAGGTATTGGGGCCATATTAACCATTGTACTTAACATTATTTTTATTCCACGATACAGTTATGTGGCTTCCGCATGGATTACCTTAACCGCTTATACCACCATGATGTTACTTTCTTATATATGGGGACAGAAAAATTATCCCATTCCTTATAATCTGAAAAAGAATATCGGCTATCTTCTGGCTTCAATCTGTATTGTTTTTGTATCATTTATAGTATTTAAGCGTAATTTGATCGTCGGAAATATGCTGTTTATTATATTTACCCTTGTGACTGTTTATATTGAACGAAAGGAAATCAAGGTCATATTTGGTATAAAATGAAGATCAGAATTATTAACAGATCAGCTCATCCGCTTCCCGGATATGAAACTGAAGCTTCGGCCGGAATGGACCTGCGTGCCAATCTGGACGTTCCTGTGATACTGGCCCCTATGGAAAGAAAGCTAATTCCTACCGGTTTATTCATTGAGCTGCCGGTTGGTTTCGAGGCGCAGATCAGGCCAAGGAGCGGACTGGCACTGAAGCATGGTATCAGTATTTTAAATTCACCGGGTACGATCGATGCGGATTACCGTGGTGAAATTAAGATCCTGCTTATCAACTTTTCTGCTTCTGATTTTGAAGTGGGAAATGGAGATCGCATAGGGCAGATGATCATCAGCCGGCATGCACAGGTAAACTGGGAGGAAGTAGAAGTGCTTACTGAAACAATGCGCGGTGAGGGCGGCTATGGCCATACCGGCTTATAAATAATATGAATAAAAGGGCGATCATAACTCTGTTCCTGGCAATCCTGACATTTGCGGTCTATGCCCAAAAGAAAAAGCAGGCAAAGCAAAACGCTGTGATTGTAGTGGGTAAGGTATTGAGTCAGAAAGATAGCTTACAGGTAAGGGAGCTGTACTTTGACGGCCTTCACGAAAAGATCGTGATGAACTACCCGCGTGCGCTAACGTTTTTTAATCATGTGCTGGAAATAGATCCTTCCAATGATGCGGCCTTTTATGAACTGGCGAAGATCAATTTTGCTGAAAATAAAGAAGCCGAGGCAGAGCAACTCATCAGGAATGCAGTAACGGTAAATCCCGACAATGAGTGGTACTGGAGCTTAATGGCCGACATATATAAAAAAACGAACAAGCTTCCCGAACTTCTAAATGTTCTAAAAGAACTTATCAGGATCGCACCCGCCAGGGAGGAATATTATTACGATAAGGCCAATGCTTTGCTGATGCTGAAGAAAGTGAAGGAGGCAGCAATCGCATATGATGAAATAGAAAAACAATTTGGTTCTTCTGACGATCTAAACACTGCCAGACAGCGAATTCTTATGCAGCAGGGTAAACCCGAAAAGGTTGAGGCCGAACTTGAGAAGCAGATCCTGGAAAACCCTGATGAGCTCAGGAATTACATGTACCTGAATGAGGTTTTAAGCAAATCAGGCCAAAGAGAAAAAGCTGTTGCTGTTTTAAACAGGGCGAAGGCCAAATTTCCTGAGAATGCTTTGATCCGCCTCGCCTTAGCTGATCATTACCGGGCATTAAATCAGTTTGATAACACCTTTATAGAGTTGAAGGTTGCTTTTGCTGATCTCAATCTTAACATTGATGAAAAAGTGCGTATTGTACTTTCCTTTTTCCCTATGTTCTCAGACATGAAGGCCAGGGCTTATGCCGATGAACTGGCTTCGATCATGGTAAGGATCCATCCCGATGAGGCTAAAGCTTTTGCTGTTTTTGGAGATGTTCTTTTTCAGGAGCGTAAATATCCTGAAGCGCAGGATGCATACAGAAAGGCGCTGAAGCTTAATGATCAGATATACCAGATTTGGGAACAGCTATTACATATAGGGATCAGCCGCGGTGATTATTCGCAGGTTATTAAGGAGGGTGAACAGGCTTTGGCTATTTTTCCGAATCAGGTGGAACTATATCTTTATACGGGGATTGCATTTTCACAAACTCAAAAACATGAAAAAGCCATCGCTTATTTAAAAAATGCATCCGACCTTGGTTCGGAGGATAAAGAGATCCTGGGGCAGGTTTATTCCACTCTTGGGGATTCATATAATGCCCTGAAAAACTACAGGGAGTCTGATCAGTTTTATGATAAAGCCCTCGAGTTAAATCCGGCTAATAGTTATGTTTTAAACAATTATGCTTATTATTTATCGTTAAGAGGTGAAAACCTGGACAAGGCCGAGAATATGTCTAAACGTTCTATTGAGCTTGATCCAAATAATGCATCATCTGAAGATACCTATGCCTGGATCTTGTTCCGCCTAAAGAAATATCAGGATGCCCGGCTATGGATCGAGAAAGCCTTAAAGAGTGATTCAACAAATAATGCAACTCAGGTGGAGCATTATGGGGATATTTTGTATCTCCTGGGAGAAAAGGAACAAGCCCTGGAACAATGGCAAAAAGCAAAAACTCTGAGCCCGGGTTCAGAGAAACTGAATAAGAAGATCAATGAGAAAAAATATATTGAATAAGGCAGTCCTTATTTTAGGAATTGTAATTATGCTGGGTGCCTGTAAGGTAAAAAAGGAAATTGTGCCGGTTGCTGTCATAACTGCTCCGGTGGTGAAAGCAGATAATACAAAAGCGGATAAACTGCTTGCAATTAAAAATAATCAGGCTGCTTTTAAGACCTTATCCCTCAAAGCCAAAGCAGACCTGAGTATCGGAAATAACAGCAATGATGTAAGCATGAATATCCGGATAAAAAACAATGAGGCTATCTGGGTATCGGTTACAGCCATTGCAGGGCTGGAGGTTGCAAGAGCCTTAATCACACCTGACAGTGTTAAAATTTTAAATCGCCTTGAGAATGTTTATGTAAAAAAGCCATTCAGCTATATTTATGAATTCACCAATGAGCGGATCACCTTTCAAACACTCCAGTCGATTCTGATAGGGAACATCATCGACAAACTTATAAGTGATTCGTCTGAGCTTAATATCGAGGGAAATCAGGCGCACCTGAAAAGTGTTTTTGGATCATTAATCTATAATGTTCATGCAAATGAACAAAATAAAGTGGTTCAGACCGTCCTGAAAGACGATAATGCAAACCAAACATTAACAGTCAATTACGGAAATTTTCAACCCGTACTGCAGCAGCAGATTCCTCACACTGTAGGGATGAGGTCAGAGGCTAAAAATAAAAATATCCGGCTTGATATGGAATTCATTAAGGTGGATATTGACGGGGCTGTAGACCTTCCGTTCCGGGTTCCTGAGCGCTTTTTGATTAAAAAATAAATATATTTGTTTGAATGAAGTTAGTTAAGTGCATACTTTTTCTTTTTCTTTTTTGTTTTACAGCAGAAGCTTTTGCCCAGAGCAGTTCTGAGCTTAAAAGGCGTAAGGAGGCTCTCACGCGTGAAATAGAATCACTTAACCGCAGTCTTAATCAAACATCGGACAATAAGAACTTATCGCTTAAGCAGATCAGGGCATTAAATGCACAGATCCGGCTGCGTGAACAAAAGATCAGTACCATAAATTCAGAAGTCAGGCTCCTTGACAACCAGATTTCTGAGAATACAGGAACCGTCCGCTCCCTCCAGTCTCAGTTAAATAAACTCAAAAAGGAATATGCCGGAATGGTCCTGTTTGCTTTTCGCAATCAGAGTTCCTACAGCAAGCTGATGTTTATATTTGCTGCCCGGAATTTCAACCAGGCATATAAGCGTTTAAAATACCTGCAGCAGTTCAGCGAGTATCGTAAAAAGCAGGCAAAGTATATCCTGGGAACCCAGGATGATCTGAATGTGAAAATTGGTGAACTTGACCGTAATAAAAAGGAAAAGAGTCATCTTTTAAGCGATCAGGAGAAAGAGAAAAAAACCCTGGGTGCTCAAAAGAATGATAAATCCAAAGTTTTATCAGGCCTTAGCAGCGAAGAAAAAAAGCTGAAGCGTGAGCTTACTCAAAAGCAGAAGGAATCTGCAACACTGAACCGCGCTATAGCGAATGCCATCAACAGGGAGATCGAAGAGGCCAGAAGGCGTGCTGAGGCAGAGGCGAGGGCTGCGGCAGCCAAAGCCAAAGCAGAGAATAATGAAGCCCCTGATGCCAGGCCTATTTCAAAGGGCTCAAGTATTCTTGCAGCAACACCGGAATCAGCTAAGCTCTCCTCAGATTTTTTGGGAAGCAGGGGAAGTTTGCCATGGCCTGTAAGCAACGGGATGATTATTGAAGAATTCGGTAATCATACATATGGCAGAAATGTTACAACCGAAAATAATGGGGTCGATATCAGGACAGCTCCGGGCTCGCAAGTGCGTGCAGTGTTTGCAGGGGAGGTTGCTGCTGTTCAAAATATCGCCGGATCTTTCGTGATTTTAATCAGACATGGCGAATATTTTACTGTTTATTCAAACTTACGGGCAGTAAATGTATCAAGAGGGCAGAAAGTTACGTTAAAGCAAAACATAGGATCGGTAATGACTGATCCGGTGGATAATATCACAGAGGTGCACTTTGAAGTCCGAAAAGGGGCTGTACCAATGAACCCGGCAGGCTGGCTTGCAAATTAATTTTAATTTTTAGGTATTTTAAATACCTATATTTGTATATTGATTTTTTTAACTATGTATAGTTCAATATTGTTATTTATGAATATCGGTGGTCCGGAGATGATACTGATATTTTTGGTTGTTCTGCTATTATTCGGCGGAAAGAAGCTCCCGGAGCTGGCTCGTGGCCTGGGTAAAGGCCTTAGAGAATTCAAGGACGCGTCTGATGGTATTAAAAGGGAAATCCATAACAATATAAATTCTATAAATGAAGCTGCTGATATGGATAAAGTTGTTGAAAGAACTGAAAATAATATTCCAGAGCAAACGGATACCAGTGTTTCGATGGAAACTCAAGTTCCCGAAACAACCAGTATAGAGAATACGAAAATCGCACATTAAAACAAATTACTATGTTAAATTCAATTTTATTAATAGCAGGACTTGGAGCTACGGAAATCATTCTGATAGTAGTGGTTGTCCTGTTATTATTTGGGGGTAAAAAAATTCCTGAACTTATGCGTGGTTTGGGCAGAGGAATTAAAGAATTCAAAACTGCTCAAAATGGTGAAGATGATACCTCATCTCCAGCATCGAAAGATCAGGTTAATAAATAAAAATCTTTTAAAGAATGATCCTCTTGCTCTGAAAGAAATTTTAGCAGCAGGAGGATTGTTTTTTATTTTTTGCCCTATGGGAATCTTTAGAGACGATGAAGCCACCCCGACTGGCAGACAGCTTATGTAATACATCTCTGTCAATTGTATCTTTTAAGCATAAGCTGTTACATTTCTAATTACAAATATTCAAGGCATGGAAGGCTTTTCATCTCTTTCCAAAATCCGGGAAGCTTTAACTAAGCAGGACGAGGTATTGACTTTAACCGGGCTGGTTGAGCATTACTTAGAACGAATAAATAACCGGCCGGAATTAAACGCTTTTGTTGAGGTTTTTGCTGAAGAGGCACGTTCTGAAGCTATCCGCATCCAGGAAAAAATCGTTTCCGGAACGGCAGGAAAACTTGCCGGGATGGTTATTGGTATTAAGGATAATATCTGTTACCGCGGGCATCAGGTTTCGGCCTGCTCAAAAATACTTCAAAATTATGTTTCCCCTTTTTCTGCGACTGTCGTTGAACGCATTTTAGCAGAAGATGCCATCATTATTGGACGGCTCAACTGCGATGAGTTCGCTATGGGCGCTTCGAATGAATCATCGTATTACGGCCCCGTAAGGAACAATGCCGATCTGAATAAAGTTTCAGGAGGATCATCAGGGGGTGCAGCCGTGGCAGTACAGGCTGGATTATGTCTTGCCGCGTTGGGTACAGATACCGGCGGCTCAGTCCGGCAGCCGGCAGCATTTTGCGGGGTTATCGGATTAAAACCCACTTATGGCCGTGTATCACGTCATGGTATTATTTCTTATGCTTCTTCTTTTGATCAGGTAGGTCCGATAACCCGTTCTGTTGACGACGCTGCTATATTGCTTGAAGTTATTGCCGGCGCTGACGGGTATGACAGTACAGTTTCTTCGAAAGAAGTTCCTTCTTATTCCGCCGGATTTTTACAGAAAGATAAAAAGAAGATCGCTTATTTATCGGAGGCATTTGATTCCAAAGGCCTGGATCCCGAAATAAAAAGATTATTTGAAGATTGTATCAATAAACTCAAAGCCGAAGGTTATTCGGTTGAACCTGTCTCATTTGAATTACTTGACTATGTGGTGCCGGCATATTATATTTTAACGATGGCCGAGGCATCATCTAACCTTGCCCGTTACGACGGCGTACATTATGGTTATCGCAGCAAAGATGCTTATGATCTTGAGTCGACATATAAAAAATCACGATCAGAAGGTTTCGGGGCAGAAGTTAAGCGCCGGATCGTTCTTGGAACGTTTGTCCTTAGCGCAGGCTATTATGATGCGTATTACGCAAAAGCGCAAAAGGTCCGCCGGCTGATTCGTGAAAAAACGGATGAGATCTTAAATACCTATGATTTCATCATGCTTCCTACAACACCCACTCCGGCATTTAATATTGGGGAAGGAAGTGATGATCCGGTAGTTAATTATTTGGCAGATATTTTTACTGTTCAGGCATCACTTGCAGGTATTCCGGCTATCTCTCTGCCGGCAGGCAATAATAGCGCGGGACTTCCGTTAGGAATACAGTTTTTGGGCAGGCGGTTCGATGAGGCGAACCTCTTAAAATTCTCGGAAAAATTCACGAAGATCTTAAAGTATTCTTAAACTTTATCTTCATTTACGTTGTTTAACTGACGGTATTTATTACCGTACTTAATTATGTAGTATGATAAGAACCATGGCTGCAGCCCTGTTTATAGTTCTTGCTATTGCTGTTTCGGCAAATGCATCCGCAAATAAATTAACGATTGACTCAACACAGGTAATTGAGAAAAAATTAAACTCATCATTGGCCATCAACGATAGCCTGTTCCTTCCTCCACCCCCTCTAAATCATGCAATAGTATACGAAAACTTATACCAGCGCAGGCTTGATTCCATTCAGGGCACTGTTTCTTTAGCCTACAACGAATACGTTCAGAACTATATTGATATCTACACAAGCCGCAAAGAGCAAATTGGCAAGATGCTGGGATTGTCTAAATACTATTTTCCGATCTTTGAAAAGGCTCTGAAGGAAGCTGGAATTCCCGAAGAGATAAAATTCATTACAGTTGTTGAATCAGCTCTTAATCCAAATGCTGTGTCAAAATCCGGGGCTGTAGGCCCATGGCAATTCATGTATACTACGGCAAAAGGTTATGGCCTGGTGATGGACAATTATGTAGATGAGCGAAAAGACCCCGTTAAGGCCAGTTATGCAGCTGCTCATTATCTGATGGAGGCATATAATACCATTGGTGACTGGTTATTAACCATTGCAGCATTTAATTGCGGAACAGGCGCAGTGACCCGCGCCATCCAAAGGTCAGGAGGTGTTGCTGATTTCTGGCAGGTCCGCCCTTTCCTGCCCCGCGAAACCCAAAATTATGTCCCTGCATTTATAGCTACAGTCTATGCAATGAAATATTATAAGGATCATGACATTGACATCCGTCCGGCTGATTTTAATATCTTAACGGATGTAATTCCTGTAAATAAAACTATTTCAATAAGCGCTATTGCAAAAGCTGCAGATCTGGACATGAATGAACTGCTAATTCTCAATCCATCCTATAAAAAACAAATTGTAAACGGCACAGTTCAGTCGCCAAAAGCACTGGTAATACCCAATACCGGAAACAGTATCTATGCCTCATTGTACAATATACTAAATGGGGATGAAGATGAAAAGGAGCCGGCTATGATTAAAGCAGCCATGCATACAAGATCTGATTCAAAGTCTGCTGGTCAGGCATATCATAAAGTCCAGCCGGGTCAAAGCTTAATCAATATTGCCAATCAGTACAGTGTTGAAATGCAGGATCTGAAAGTGTGGAATAATATGAATACTACTACCATTGTACCCGGCCAGAATATTCGTATCTCTTCACCCGGAGTATCTGTTGCTGCCAGGCAGCAGAATAGTTATTTTAATTATATAGTAAAAGTAGGCGATACACTTTCAGGGATAGCCGAAAAATTCAAAGGAGTAACCGTATCGAAATTAAAAGCTCTGAACAGATTGTCCGGATCAGTTATTAAGCCGGGAATGAATCTGAGGATCAACAGAGGATAGGAAAGGAAGAATCTTCGCGTGGGAATTGGATTAGTTTTTCACATCAGTAAGAAAAAGAATTGTAAGTTTGATCAAACAATTTCCCAAATTTGATGAGTAAGACGAACCGCAAACAAGACGCCCTGGATTATCATTCCCTTGGACGTCCTGGAAAGATACAAGTTGTTCCCACCAAACCAACTAATTCACAACGCGATCTGGCCCTGGCATATTCTCCAGGTGTTGCCGAGCCATGCCTTAAAATAGCAGAAAATAAAGAAGACGTTTATAAATATACCGCAAAAGGCAACCTTGTTGCTGTGATCAGCAATGGTTCTGCAGTACTCGGTCTGGGGGATATCGGCCCTGAAGCTGGTAAACCTGTTATGGAAGGTAAAGGCCTTCTGTTTAAGATCTTTGCAGATATTGATGTCTTTGACCTTGAGCTTGACACGAAAAATATTGATGAGTTTGTCACTATTGTAAAAGCCCTTGAACCCACATTCGGGGGTATAAACCTGGAGGATATTAAAGCTCCGGAGTGTTTTGAGATTGAACGCCGGCTGAAAGAGAGCATGTCAATCCCTGTAATGCACGATGACCAGCATGGAACTGCGATCATCTCTGCTGCTGCTCTGATCAATGCCTGTGAACTTCAGAAGAAAAAGCTAGATAAAGTTAAGATCGTAGTGAATGGTGCAGGTGCAGCAGCAATTTCCTGTACGCGCTTATATGTAAGTCTGGGAGCGAATAAAGAAAATATTGTTATGCTTGACCGCTCGGGCGTTATCCGGAAAGATCGACAAAATCTTGAAGGTACTAAAGCAGAATTTGCCACAAGCCGTCAGATTAACACTCTGGCCGAAGCGATGAAGGATTCAGATGTCTTTGTCGGTTTGTCTTCTCCGGATGTCCTGACAGCTGAAATGCTTAAGACGATGAGCAAGAACCCTATTGTTTTCGCGATGGCAAATCCAAATCCTGAAATCGCGTACGAACTTGCTGTCAAGACCCGTAAAGATATCATTATGGCTACCGGTCGCTCTGATTATCCCAACCAGGTGAATAACGTTCTGGGTTTCCCTTATATTTTCAGAGGTGCCCTGGATGTAAGAGCCACCAGCATTAACGAGGAAATGAAGAAGGCCGCAGTTGTTGCAATTGCTGAGCTTGCTAAAAAAACTGTACCTGAAGCTGTTAATCTTGCCTACAACCTGAAAAACTTAAAGTTTGGAAAGGAATATATTATTCCCAAGCCTATAGATCATCGGCTGATCACTTCCGTGTCACCAGCAGTAGCTAAGGCAGCTATGGATTCAGGTGTGGCCCGTCATGGGATAACTGACTGGGATGCATATAAGGAAGAGCTGATCACAAGACTTGGAATGGACGATAAGCTGATGCGTGCCATAACCAACAAGGCTAAATCAGCGCCAAAACGGGTGGTTTTTGCTGAAGCTGATCATTATAAAATTTTGAAGGCGGCACAGATCGTTCGTGATGAAGGTATAGCTATCCCGATCTTACTGGGTAAAAAAGAGCGCATCAAACAGATCATGGACGAACATCAGCTGGAGCTTGACGGCGTCCAGATCATCAATCCCCTTGAAGAGAAGCATTTATGTACAAAGTACGTCGATTTTTTATATAAAAAACGCCAGCGCAGGGGTGTTACTTTATTCCAGGCCAGGAAGCTGATGCTTGATCGTAATTACTATGGTGCAGCCATGGTTCAGTTTGGAGAGGCGGATGCCCTGATCTCTGGTCTTACAAAGGATTATGCTTCAACGATAAAGCCTGCACTGCAGGTGATCGGTATCGAAGAAGGCGTGAACCGTGTAGCAGGCATGTATCTGATGCTAACCAGGAAAGGTCCCGTATTTTTTGGTGATACAACGGTTAATGAGAACCCAACAGTTGAGGAACTGGTAGACATCACCGTATTGCTTGACAGGTCTGTAAGGAAATTTAATGTCCAGCCAAGGATAGCAATGTTGTCCTACTCAAACTTTGGTTCTAATGATGGCATTGTTCCGGAAAAGGTACGCCAGGCGGTTCAGATATTACACAAAAAGCATCCGGAAATCACTGTTGACGGGGAGATGCAGGCCAATTTTGCTATGAATCCCGATTTGTTAAAGGATAATTATCCTTTCAGCTCGCTTGTGGGGGCTCCGGCAAATGTATTGATCTTTCCGAATCTGGAATCTGGAAATATAGCTTATAAATTATTACAGGAATTAGGCGGTGCTGAAGCTGTTGGTCCGATCTTACTTGGTTTAAAAAAACCAGTGCATGTTTTACAACTAGGAAGCTCAGTGAGTGAGATTGTAAATATGGTTACCATTGCAGTAGTTGATGTTCAAACAAAAGAGGAGGAACTTAGTCCAGGCCGCAAAAGAAACATTTTCAGGCGCAATCCGAAAGCTGCAAGTTAATGCTGAGCCCATATATAATTTAAACTTTAAATAAATAGCTTTTTAATTCTGGAATGTACGCCTATATAGATGGTAAATTAGTTTTCAAATGCCCCACTTATGTGGTGATCGATGCAGGCGGAGTGGGATATCACATTAATATTTCACTAAATACCTATGCTGCATTACAGGACAAGGAGAGATGTAAGCTGTTCACCTGGCTTCATGTCAAAGAGGATGCACATACCCTGTACGTCTTTTTTGAGGAAGGAGAAAGGCGTTTATTCCTTCACCTTATTTCAGTATCAGGAATAGGCCCTAATACAGGCAGGATGATCCTGTCATCCATTACACCTTCAGAAATACAAACTGCAATTATAAAAGGAGATGTTCCGCTGATCCAGCGGATTAAAGGCATAGGACCCAAATCAGCGCAGCGAATGATCCTGGAATTACAGGATAAGCTTAAGAAAGAAGGCCCCGATTCATTGATATCAATGCCCATTAATAATACAGCTAAGGACGAGGCCCTGTCTGCACTTGTTATGTTGGGCTTTAATAAAAACGTTGCTGAAAAGTCATTAGAGGCGGCAATTAAATCTTCAGATGAGAATTTATCTGTTGAACAATTGATAAAAATTGCCCTTAAAAGCTTATAATTACTATCAATATTAATTGAAATTGAAAAGTGCTGTTTCTTTTTACCTGAAGAACATTTTTTGCGCCCTCTTTGTGCTGTTAATAACAGGGGATGCTATTGCTCAGAATGTACCTTCAGATACATCGAAACTCGTTTATCCTTTCAAGGATTTCAAAACAATTCAGCTAAAACGCCAGTCGGGCATTATTCTGCCCAATCCTTCAAACATTCAAAGAAGTGTTGAATTCGACCCTGTTTCTAAGCGTTACATTATTCGTGAAAAGATCGGTGACCGCTTGTACCGGGCGCCTCAGTACCTTAGTATAGAAGAATACCAGAAATATGAGAACGAGCTGATCAAACGTAATTACTGGCGTGAACTGGCCGACCTCCCGCTGGCCGAAGCAAGGGAACCTGGTTTTATTCCGACAGTAAAAGTTAATAGCCGCTCCTTCGAACGTTTATTTGGGGGCTCAACGATCGATATACGCCCTCAGGGCTCTGCAGATCTTACTTTCTCCGGCCGTTTGAACAGAAATGAAAATCCGCTGTTCAATGAACGCCAGCGTAACCAGGGTAATTTTGATTTCAACCAGAGGATACAGATGAATGTGGTAGGTCAGATTGGTGAAAAGTTACGGATCACAACGAATTATAATACTGAAGCGCAGTTTGATTTTGAGAACCAGGTTAAACTGGATTATACAGGTAAGGATGATGAGATCGTAAGGAAAATTGAGGCAGGGAATGTAAGTCTGCCCCTAAGTTCCTCACTCATCAGCGGAAGCCAGGCCTTATTCGGATTAAAGACGCAGTTACAGTTCGGACGCTTAAATGTAACCAGCGTTTTCTCCCAGCAAAAATCACAGCAAAGGGAAATTACCATTACAAATGGCTCCCAGCAAAATGAGTTCAGTATCTCGGCGGATAACTATGAACCTAACAAGCATTATTTCTTAGCTCAGTATTTCAGAAATAATTATAACAGGGCTCAGGAAAATATTCCACTTATAACGTCGAATATAAATATCACTAAAATTGAGGTTTGGATCACCAACAGATCCAATAGCACAGTGAATTCAAGGGATGTTTTAGGTTTGATAGATCTTGGTGAGAACCAGGTTTACAATACTGCGCAGGTACGGGGCGGGGCCGGATTTTCGGTTCTTCCTGCGGGCTTTAATGGTCCGGGTTTTACCCAGCAGTCAAATAATCTCCTTCAGAACTTGCCTTCCGGAGCCAAATTAACGAATACCAACGATGCCAATGCGTATTTTCAGGCAAGTGGGGGAACGGATAATTTCGCCAAGCTGACGTTTGCGCGTAATCTTAGCGACAAGGAATTCATATTGAACCCCCGGCTCGGCTATATATCCCTGAACACCTCCTTAAATGCTGATGAAGTGCTGGCTGTAGCTTACAGGTATACAATGAATGGTGTGGAATACCAGGTTGGTGAGTTTTCTACAGATGTGCCCGTAGATAATTCGACACCCAAAGTCTTGTTTGTAAAATTACTAAAGAACGAAACTCTCAAGACGAGTTTGCCAACATGGGATCTGATGATGAAAAATATTTACTCTCTGGGTGCATACCAGGTAAGCCGCACAGATTTCAGGCTGAATATTTTCCGTCTTGATGAACAGAGCGGTGTAGAAAAACCGCAGATCACCGAAGGACAGAATTCGAATGGAAAGCTATGGCTCCAGTTAACCAATCTTGATAATCTCAACCAGCAGAATGATCGTAAGCCGGACGGATTTTTTGATTTTATTGAAGGAATTACAATTGATCCCCTGAACGGCAGGATCACCTTCCCGCTGGTGGAACCATTTGGTTCCGATCTGGCAAAACGATTTAATCCGGTCAGCGAGCGCAACATGATAGATAAATATGTTTACCAGCCTTTGTACGATTCCACGAAAGTTCTGGCACAGCAGTTATTTCCAAAGCTGAACCGCTACCTGATCCGCGGAACTTACCAGTCGCAATCGGGCTCTGATTTCCAGCTGAATGCCATCAATATACCACAAGGCTCTGTCCAGGTTGTTGCAGGTACATTACCTTTACAGGAAGGGGTTGATTTTACCGTTGATTATAATATCGGCATGGTACGGATCCTTAACCAGGCATTGCTCAATTCAGGACAACAGATCCGTATAAAACTTGAAAATAATGAGCTTTTCGGTCTTCAGCAGCGATCATTAACAGGCTCAAGATTTGATTTCCGTGTTAATAACAAGCTTAACCTGGGCGGTACCTTTATGAATTTGACCGAAAAGCCGCTGACGCAAAAGGTGAATATCGGTGAAGAGGCGATCTCTAATTCTATCTGGGGTTTGGATGTAAACTACAGTTCTGGTTCCAGGTGGCTAACACGGATGGTTGATAAGATACCTTTTATCAATACAAAGGAAGCATCTATACTTACTTTCAATAGCGAATTCGCCAATCTTATTCCCGGACATCCCGGGGCTCTTAACTTTGCAGGGAGCAGGAACGGTGCCAGTTACCTCGACGACTTTGAAGCCAGCCGCTCACTGATAGATATAAAAAGTGCCATAGCCTGGCAAATATCAGGAACGCCGCAGCTTTTCCCCGAATCCAGGCTCAACAACGATCTGGCGTATGGATATAACCGCGCCAGACTTGCCTTTTATAACATAGACCCCATATTTTTTATAACAGGAAACTCATTGACCCCTGATAATATAAGAAGGAATAAAGACGAACTTTCAAATCATTATGTCCGCCAGGTTTTTGAAAGAGAAGTTTTTCCGTTTAAGGAATCCACAACTGGTCAGGCTATTATCTTACCCACATTCGATCTTGCATACTATCCCAATATCAGGGGCCCTTATAATTTTGCAGGCAGCAGCTTAAAACCTGACGGGACGCTTTCTAATCCGCGCAGCCGCTGGGGCGGGATATTCAGAAAGCTTGAAACCAATGATTTCGAGGCCCTCAATATCGAGTTTATTGAAATGTGGATGCTGGATCCTTTTATTTATAACAAGACCAGCCAGGGCGGTGATATGTATTTTAATCTTGGCAACATTACTGAAGATATACTCAAAGACGGCAGAAAAGCTCTTGAGAACGGCTTGCCCGCAGATGGAGATATTTCAAAGACTGATGTGACGGCATGGGGCAGGGTTCCCAAGCTTCAGCCTGTGATCCAGGCTTTTGATAATAACCCAACAGCAAGACAGTATCAGGATGTCGGGATTGATGGATTAAGTAGTCCGGACGAAAGACAGCAGTTCAGTTCCTTTCTTAATCAGGCCAAAGCTGGCTTAAGTTCGCAGGCTGCCCAGGCCCTTGATACAGATCCGGCATCAGACGATTACCAGTATTACCGGGGATCAAATCTGGATCAGGCAAACGCCGGTATCCTGAAAAGATATGAGAAATATAATAATCCCGAAGGCAACTCGAAAACACCCCAGCAGTCAATTGATCAGGCCGGTATAGAAAATTCAGCGGCGACATCCTTTCCTGATGGGGAGGATATTAACCGCGACAACAATTCAACTCAGGCAGATGAGTATTTTCAGTATAAGGTGTCCATCCGCCCCAAGGATCTTCTTACAGTCGGGAATAATTATATCGCAGATATCGTTCCTGCTACTGTTAAGCTGGCAAATGGAAAACAGGAAACCGTCCGCTGGATACAATTTAAGATCCCGATAACAGATTATATCCAGCAGGTTGGAAATATTGAAGACTTTAAATCTATCCGTTTCATCAGGATGTTCATGACTGATTTCGCCGATACAACCGTGATGCGGCTGGCTAAGCTTCAACTGGTGCGGGGCGAATGGAGGAGATATAATGCTGAAAATAATCCTTCAAAAGTCATTACAGATCCGGTTATGATCAATCCCGGCCTGGATAACTCAACGATTGATGTGAGTACTGTAAATATTGAGGAGAACGGCAAGCGTACACCTATTCCCTATGTCCTGCCGCCGGGCATTACCCGTGAGGTTGACTTTACAAACTTCCGCGGCGAATCGAAACAGAATGAGCAATCACTGGCATTGAATGTTAAAAATCTGCGGGACGGGTATGGTCGCGCATCATTCAGGATGACATACAACGATTTCAGGTCGTATAAACGAATGGAAATGTTTATCCATGCTGAAGGCGACCAGTTAAAAGATAATGACCTTAGCGCCTTTCTGAGGGTTGGAACTGATAATCAGGATAACTATTATGATTACGATATTCCACTTAAGGTGACCAACCCGGGTTCAAATGATCCGTCACAAATCTGGCCTGGACAGAATAAAGTAGATGTCGAGCTCAGACTATTTCAGCTTGCAAAGGTGGCCCGTAATAATGCCACACTTAATGGGCAGCCATGGCCAATTAACCGGCCCTTTACTTATAAAGATGGAGTAAATACCATCGTCGTAAAGGGACAGCCCGACTTGAGTAAAGTAAGGGTATATATGCTGGGTGTAAGAAATCCCTTAAGAAATGCCGCAAATCCCGGACTTGATGATGGTCTGGACAAATCAGCACAGGTTTGGTTCAATGAACTGCGCCTCACAGATTTTGATGAAAGGGGGGGATGGGCTGCTACCGCGCGCCTGAATGCTAAACTCGCAGATTTTGCTGACATTACTATTTCAGGAAGCAAAAGTACCATCGGATTTGGTTCCATTGACAGAAGAGTGAGTGAACGGAACCGTGAGGATGATGTTTTGTATGATGTTTCAGGTAGTATGGAGCTTGGGAAATTTTTTCCGGACCGGACCGGTATTAAAGTGCCATTGTTTGTTAATTTTTCATCGCAAATAGGGTCACCGCAATATGATCCGCGTAACCAGGATACAGAATTTAAAACGTCATTACGAAATACACCAAAAGGCATGCGTGATTCGCTGCGGCTGATCAGCGAAGATTTTACGGCAAGGAAAAGTATCAACTTTACCAACGTACGGAAGATCAAAACCAATCCGGAAAGTAAGACCCGTCTCTGGGATATAGAGAACTGGAGTGCAACTTATGCATTCAATGAATATAACCACCGGGATTTTATTAATGAGGCTGCGATTCAGAAAACCTATCGCGCCGGTATGCAGTATAATTATGCTAAGCAGGCCAAATCGTTCACTCCTTTTGAAAAGCTTATCAAGTCTAAAAGTCTCTCTTTAATCAGGGATTTTAATTTCAGCCTTTTGCCATCCATACTCAACTTCAGGATCGACGTTGACCGCTTATATTCTGAAAATAACCTTCGGAATAACGATCCGAATAACTTCCTGCCAATAGTCACTAATTTTAATAAAAATTTCCAGATGTCCCGCCTCTATGGGATCAGCTGGAACCTTACGCGCTCGGTGCAGCTCGATTTTAATGCCACTAATTACTCCATTATTGATGAACCGGATGGAAGGATCAATGGCTTGAAAAGGGATACGCTGTGGCAGAATCTTAAAAAGCTGGGTCGTACAACGGATTATGGGCATACCATGAATCTGAGTTATACGGTCCCTATAAATAAAATCCCCGGTCTCGACTGGGTAACACTGGCTGCACGTTATGGTGCCGGTTTTAACTGGCAGACCGAGCCTTTGCTTACACTTCATGATCCGGGTATTAACATTGGAAATACTATTCAAAATGAACGGACGATTCAGATCAATCCGACCTTAAGCCTGGTTGGGCTGTATAATAAATTTGGCTTTGTACGGAGACTTAACGAACCAGATAAGAATCCTTCAGCAGGATTTCTTGTTAACCTGCTAACAAGCCTTAAAAATGTAAGCGGCGCTTATACCAAAAAGCAGGGTACTTTCCTCCCGGGATATCTGCCGCAAACGAGTTTTCTTGGTCAGGATCTTGATGCAAGTGCACCGGGTTATGATTTTCTGTTCGGAAGCCAGCGTGATATCCGGGGCCGTGCGCTTGCAAATGGCTGGATGACCCGTGATTCATTGCTCAATCAATTGTATGTAACCACTTATAAAGAAGACCTGAATTTCCGCGGACTCCTGGAGCCAATTCGCGATCTGAGGATTGAATTAACAGCATTGCGGAGCCAGAGCTTTAACTACTCCACCAACTTTAAATTTCTGCCATCTGTCAATGATTTTGAAAATTTAAGTCCGGTTACTACCGGCGATTACAGCGTTTCTTATTTTTCATTGAGAACAGCTTTCAGTAAGGACAACAAGTCTGATCATTCTTCTAAACTATTCAGGCAGTTTGAACAGAACCGGGCAATCATCTCGCGGAGACTGGGTGCTCAAAACCCGAACTCTTCGGGCAGCAGTGGTGGTTTTGCCGATGGATATAATAAAAATTCACAGGATGTCCTGATCGCGTCTTTTCTTGCGGCTTATACCGGTAAGGATGCGAATACTGTTTCTTTGGGCCGTTTTCCTAAAATACCTGTTCCTAACTGGCGCCTTACCTATAATGGATTAACCAAGTATAGTTTGTTTAATGAGATATTCACTTCAATAGATATAAACCATACTTACCGGTCTACTTATAGCGTGAATGGCTTTAACTCGCTGGTGAGGTACCAGGAGGCAAACGGGAGTGTAAGTGTCATGGATGCTGATGGTAATTTCCTTCCATTCTATCAATTCTCTCAGATCACTTTATTCGAACAATTCATGCCTCTGATAGGTATTGATGTCAGGCTTAAGAATAATATGACTATAAACCTGGAATACCAGAAATCCCGTGCCCTTAGTTTTAGTCTATCCAATAGCCAGCTTGCGCAACAGAAAATAGATGGGGCAGTCTTCGGAATGGGTTACCGTACAACCCGCTTTCGCTTCCCTTTTGGCTTGTTCCAGGGCCTTAAAATGGATAATGATATGAATTTCAAGCTGGATTTTGCCTTAAGCGACCGTAAAATTGTGATATACAGGGCGGATGTGGCTGATGCTGATATTTCCTCCGGTGCCCAGAATATTACCGTCCGGCCTTCTGTTGATTATGTATTAAACCAGCGTTTCACCCTCCGCCTGTTTTATGATGGGAATATCACCAGACCCTATACTTCGCAGACCTTCAATACCTCTTTCAGTAATTTTGGAGTGAATCTGAGGTTTACATTGTAAACGCTGACAGCGTTTGGAAGTATGCCCTACTTAAAGTATTTTTGCCAAACTAAAAATTTATAGAAAAATGAACTTCCCAGCAGAACTAAAATATACAAAAGACCATGAGTGGGTACGTGTTGAAGGCAATATGGCTTATATTGGGATTACCGAATTTGCACAGCATGAATTAGGCGACATTGTTTATGTTGACATTAACAGCCTTGGTAAGGAAGTTAGTCAGGAAGATGTGTTCGGAACGGTTGAAGCTGTAAAGACAGTTTCTGATCTGTTCATGCCGGTAAGTGGTAAGGTTACTGAACTGAATAAAAAACTCGATACCAATCCGGAACTGGTTAACAGTGATCCTTATGGAGATGGATGGATGGTTAAGATCGAGATCTCAGATCTTTCGCAGGTTGAAGGACTTTTAACAGCTGAAGAATATAAAGTACAGGTAGGGGTTTAATGTTAAAAAGTTTACGATATCAATATCTGTCTGTTCTTTGGGCGATCTTTGTAGTCATTATCTGTGAAATGCCTGCGATAGATACGGCCAGGGCTGGATTTACTTTTTTTGAAGGATTTGATAAACTGGCACATACGGGCTTTTTCTTTGTACTGACAGTCTTCTTATTTTATGGAAAGATCAGGGAGCAGGCAAGTTATTCTTACAGGACTATAACCATTTTGAAAATATTAGTGGTTACTTTCATCCTTGGAGCTCTTATAGAAATATTGCAATTAGAAGTCTTCACTTACCGCTCTGCCGAATGGTGGGATCTGTTTGCCGATATGGTCGGAGTGGGCATGGGAATCTTCAGTTATATATTTTTACATAGAATCCGGTTCAATGAAAAATTATTATAAAATTGCCTGTCTGATACTTATCATAAGCCTCAGTTCCTGCGGTATTTTCAAAAAGAAATGTAACTGTCCCCACTTTATTCAATCGCATTCTGAAACGTCCTTCCCGGTTAAAAATTAATTTGTTTATCTTATGTAAAAACTTATTCTTATTTGGATTTAATTTAAATAAGCTTTATTTTTGATCAGATTTAAACAGGAATATGAAACTTTCGCAATTTGAACCAGGTCAGTCAGGAATAATTAAGGAATTTACCGATCTTGAAATGTCAATTAAATTAATGGAAATGGGATGTTTACCAGGTGAATCGATAGTAGTCGAACGTTTGGCCCCCCTCGGGGATCCTATGGCCATTACTGTATCTGGTTATCAGTTAAGTCTGAGGAAGCAGGAAGCTTCGACCATCATTATGCAATAAATATAGGTGAACCAGGATTTTAAAGTTGCACTGGTTGGAAATCCAAACTCAGGAAAATCTACACTTTTTAATGTTCTAACCGGTTTAAATCAAAAGATCGGTAACTTTCCCGGCGTTACAGTTGAAAAAAAGCTTGGCTTTTGCAAACTCCCCGATGAGCGTAACGCACAAATCATTGACCTTCCCGGAACTTATAGCTTTTATCCCAAGAGCAGGGATGAGCGCATCGTTATGGATGTACTGGCTGATAAAAATAATCCGGTCCATCCTGACCTGATCGTCTTTGTTGCAGACGCCTCAAACCTTAAAAGAAACTTACTTCTGTTCACGCAGATTGCTGATCTGAAGATCCCTGTTATCCTCGCTTTAAATATGATGGACCTGGCCAAAAAGGCGGGCCTTGAAATTTTAGCAGACGACCTGGCCATGAAATTAGGGGTGCAGGTGGTTCCAGTTTCGGCGCGTAAGCAGGAAGGAATTGAGCAGCTGAAACTGGCTATCAGTTATAACAGCAATATTCCCTTGCAATTACCGACTATTGAAGTTGAGGCGCTGGCGCCGGAAGTCATTAAAAAGATAGGGGATGAGCTGAATATAGAGAATCCATATCTCTCTTTACAGCTAGCGCATCAGCATGATCAGCTTTCTTTTTTATCAGCAGATGAAAATAAGCGGATAGAAGAAATTACAAAGGAATTTTCATTTCATTCCCCCAAATTACAGGCTGTAGAAACAATTGCCAGATATAATTTTATCAATGATGTTCTCTTTGACACGGTTAAATCACATGCAGATCCAAAGCAGGAAACGGTAAGCAATCGCATTGATAAGGTTCTTACCCATCGCATCTTTGGCTTCATCATATTTTTCGGTATCCTGTTCGTTATCTTCCAGTCCATTTTCGCCTGGTCGGAATATCCCATGTATCTGATTGAGCAGTTGTTTGTTTGGCTGACGGAAATGGGCCATCAGGTACTCCCTGCAGGTATTGTTGCAGATCTTTTAATTGATGGGATACTGGCAGGATTAAGCGGGGTCATAATTTTCATACCGCAGATTGCCATACTTTTTGCTTTTATCTCCATTCTGGAAGATACCGGGTATATGGCGAGAGTTACTTTCATGATGGATAAGATCATGCGTAAAGTAGGTCTTAGCGGCAAGTCCATTGTTCCTTTGATTGGAGGCTTTGCATGTGCTGTGCCTTCGATAATGAGTACGCGGAATATTGAGAACTGGAAGGACAGGATGATCACCATAATGGTAACTCCGCTGATAGCCTGTTCCGCACGCTTGCCGGTGTATACCTTACTTATTTCACTGGTTGTACCTGATAAGAAGGTTTGGGGCTTTATCAATATGCAGGGGATCGCTTTAATGTCACTGTATATATTGAGTATTATAAGTGCAATTATTGTTGCCTGGGTAATGAAATGGATCATCAAGGCAAGGGAGAAGGGTTACTTTATCATGGAGCTTCCGGTCTACAGGAGGCCGCGATGGAATAATGTTTTAATGACCATGTTTACCAGTGTTAAGGCCTTCGTTTTTGAAGCTGGTAAGGTGATTATTGCAGTATCTATTGTCTTGTGGGTTTTGTCTTCTTATGGCCCTTCCGGTCGTTTTAATGCTATTGAAGCCAAATACCGGACAGAAACCTATACACAGAAGTATCAGCCTTTAGAAATAGATAGGATGATGTCTTCTGAAAAGCTGGAAAGCTCATATGCCGGTTTGTTAGGTAAAAGCTTAGAGCCTGCAATAAGGCCCCTGGGTTTTGACTGGAAAATTGGAATTGCTCTGATTACCTCTTTTGCAGCCCGGGAAGTTTTTGTTGGAACCATGGCTACTATTTATAGTGTTAATGGAGACGATTCTCATCTTGAAACGGTACGGGAAAAAATGCAGTCGGCAAGAAATCCTGATACAGGTCTGCCGGTATTTACAACTGCTGTGGCCTTCTCGCTTATCATGTTTTATGCTTTCGCCATGCAATGTATGAGTACCATTGCCGTTGTTTACAGGGAAACAAAAACCTGGACCTGGCCTGCGATTCAATTTGCTTACATGACTGGTCTCGCTTATATTGCAAGTCTGATAGTATACCAGCTATTGAAGTAATTTGGACAAGATCAGTGTATTAAATAATTATCTGCCTGCAGGCGCAGCGCCCATTATTGCGCGCTGGATCGATTATTTTAAATGTGAATTTAAGATCTCGCGCAGCCGCACAACTAAATACGGCGATTACCGGCATCCCTTTAAAAATGAAGGTCACAGGATCTCTGTTAACTATAATCTGAACCCTTATGCTTTCCTGATAACTACCGTTCATGAGTTTGCACATTTACTCACATGGAATGAGCATAAGCGCAAAGCCAGGCCGCACGGACAGGAGTGGAAAAATAATTTCAAGAGAATGATGCGGCCAGGTTTTGAGCAGGACATTTTCCCCCTTGA
>CAYHRC010000006.1:0-23445 GCA_964358565.1 uncultured Sphingobacterium sp.
TTAACATTGAGCAGGATGGAAACTGGCTTCAGGGTACGCATAAAGGAGATCTGGATGTAAGAAATATGACAGGTACCATTGACGGAAATAAGGTGATGCTGCGGAGTACAATACCAATAATAGGAGATAATCTTACTTTTCTATTTTCAGGTACAGTGACAGGGGACAGCATGTCGGGTAATATCCATTTGGGAGAGTACCGTACTGCAACATTCACAGCTACACGGAACACCGCTAAACAGGCACGTCAGAAAGTTATGATACCAGGCGGCCCTCCATTGGCAACCTGATACGTCTAAATTCAAAATATGAAACGCAGAGATATTGTTAAAGGATTGGCAATTATGCCATTAGCAGGAATTATCGATCCTTTTGAATCGCTTTTTAATACCAATGCTGCTAATAAAGCAAAAAGCCGCTTGATTATTGATACTCATGTTGAAACCTGGAATTTTGATTCCAGGTTTCCTTTTAAACATCCTGAAAATCCAAACTTAAAAGTTCAGATAGAAGCCCCTATCGAAAATCAGATTGAACAGATGAAAGAGTTTGATCTGCGGTATGGCGTGCTGATAAATCCCCGTTATTATGGATGGGATAACTCATACATGGCTAACTGTTTAAAAACTTATCCCAAACACTTTGTTGCTCATGGGCTGCTCAATCCTGAGGATCCTAAAATTGTAGAAAATCTAAGATATTGGGTGGAGGAACATGGATTTCAGGGTATGCGTTTCAGTCCGATATATCATCCGAAAGGTACCTGGCTGAATTCACCTGAACATTATCCTTTGTGGAGAGAGGCAGAAAAACTGGGAGTGGTATTTAATTACTATATCCTTCCGCACCAGATGCCAATGCTGGAGGATATGGCTGCACGTTTTCCGGGTGTTAAGATCGTTGTTGATCATGCAGGGAAACCCAATTTGAAAGCAGCGGATTGCTGGCCTGAATTCCGGAAAATGTTCAAACTCAAGAAATATCCTCAAGTCTGGATAAGCAGTTCCGAACCGTATGAAATGTCTGAACTGAAACGCTATCCGTATGAAGATACTTTGCCATTCTATAAAGCAATTTACGAGGAGTTTGGCCCCAGGCAAATCATATGGGGAACCGGCTATCCGCGTCCAAGATGGGAACTTTCTATGGATAAGGAGCTTGAGTTTGTCGATAAACATTGTGACTTTTATACAGATGCAGACCGGGAACTGATCCTCGGAAAGAATGCCCTACGGATATGGAAATTTCCTAAAAAAGCTTGATTAAATTGAGTTTTCGAGAAGCAGTTAAATCATTAAGCAATAAAATTAATGCTTTACATATGATAGTATATGGAAATGATAAATAATATGAAGTGTAGAATTCTATGGTTATTGGTTCTTTCGGTCATTTCTATAGGACCCTCATTCGTGATGGCGCAAACCATTCCTCGTGAAGAGCTGATATTTCTTACCTCAGCATGGAAGGGAGAGCGTTTCCCTGATGGCCGTCCGCGGATACCAGATGATTTGCTTATCCGGGCAAAGGCTATTGGTATTGAAGAAGCCTGGCAGATATTAACTAATGAGGGGTATTTGTATCAATATGAACGGAACTGGAAAATGATTCACCAGGATGTAAAAGTTATTGGCCGCGCGCTGACAGCACGTTATATGCCCATACGTCCTGATGTGGAAAAGAATATCCTGGAACGTGGTGAGAAAGAAGGCCGGCAGGGCCGTCATTTACACTGGCCGATCAATATGCTTACCCATGGAGATGTGTATGTGGCAGACAATAATGGCCGGGTAGGGTCGCTGATGGGAGATAACCTGGCCAATGTTATTTTCAAAAATTCTGGTAATGGAGTTGTCTTTGATGGGTTTGCCCGGGATATTGATGGTTTGGCAGAAATCAAAGGGTTTAATGCTTTTGTACGGGATTTTGCACCGCCATTTCTCCAGGGGGTTGTGTTAATGGGATTGAATACTCCCATTAGTATCGGAACGGCTATAGTTCTGCCTGGCGATCTGGTTATTGGGGGTCGTGCGGGTGTGGTTTTTATTCCTGCTCATATGGCTGAGCTCGTCATTTCTACCGCTGAATTTATTGCATCCAAAGATCGGTTCGGCCATGAAATGATACAAAAAGGGCTCTACAAAGCAAGTCAGGTGGATACCCAGTGGAGCGATCCAATAAAGATTGAATATCTCAAATGGTTAGATAGAAATCAAGGGGAAAAGAAAATAAGCCGCTCACAACTTGATCAGTTCATGGCAAAAAGAACCTGGTAGCTATCCGATCATTAAACTAAAACTGCATGAAACTGATATTTAAGATAGTCCTGGGAATTGGATTGATTTGCCTGATCTCGGCAATTGGTTTGTTCCTGAGCGGAAACAGGGCAATTGCTGAACCTTTCCTGATAGCTTCATTTATTTCGACAGCAATAGGTATTCGGGGTGCCACAGCATTAAAGGGCTTCGCATATCCTGTGATGATCTTTGGAGTGGTTTCAACAGCCTTGATTTTTCCGCAATACTTTATTGAGATCAACGGGTTTAAGCTTTCTTCATTCGTAACCCCTCTAATCCAGCTGATCATGTTTGGTATGGGAATTACCATGAGTTATAAAGATTTTATAGGCGTTTTTCAATCACCTAAAGGAGTTTTAATAGGAGTGACAAGTCATTTTATTATTATGCCTTTAATTGGATTTGCTTTGGCAAGTCTCAGTAATTTTCCTCCGGAAATTGCAGCAGGTATCATTCTGATTGGATGCGCACCCAATGGTGTAGCTGCAAATGTAATTTCTTACCTGGCCAAGGCAAATCTCGCTCTCTCAATTACGATCACGGCAGTATCTACTTTGTTGGCTCCTTTCATAACTCCTGTACTTATGAAATTATTGGGAGGCTCTTTTATTCAGATCGATGTGCTTGATATGATGTGGGACATCATCAAAATGGTTATTTTACCTATTTCTCTGGCAATGATATTAAATGAATTATTGAAGGATAAAACCAAGTGGTTAAATTCAGTAATGCCTCTTGTATCGATGTTCGGGATCGCCTTTATCATCATCATTGTTACCGCAGTGGGAAGGGAGAGCCTTTTAACTGTTGGGCCGCTTCTCATCCTGCTGGTACTGATCCATAATCTAATGGGTTATATTCTTGGTTATTGGTCGGCACGTTTATTTAAAATGAATGAACGCGATTGCCGCACTATAGCAATTGAAGTAGGTATGCAAAACGCGGGTCTATCGAAGGGATTAGCCTATGGAATGGGCAAGCTCGGCACAGTAGGTCTGGCTCCTATGATATTTGGTCCTATGATGAATATCACCGGGTCCATATTGGCCTCCTACTGGCACCGCAATTCTCCTGTGGAGGAGTTTTCAGAGCTGGAGAATCCACCATCCGAATTAATAGTCACTAAATAAAATATAATGAGCAGATATGTATATGCATTTATTTTAATAACTCTGCTTGGCAGTACGGCTGTGGCTCAGGATAAAAGCGAAAGCAGGATCAAAGAACTGGTTATCGCCTTGAATAATGCAATTATTCAAACAGACAGCTCAGCTCTCAAACTGATGGTATGGGATGAATTAAGCTACGGTCACTCCTCCGGGCTCCTGCAGGATAAAACTGGATTTATTGTCAGAGTTATGAATGGACCAAACTTTTTCAAACAGATCGATGTGCGGGACCAGACCGTCAGCGTTCAGGGCAAAACAGCTATCGTCAGGCATATTGTCACTGCCAGGGTGCTGAATGGGGGGGTGCCCGGAGAACTTAAGTTCGGCAATGTCATGACCTGGCAAAAAAGGCATGGTCAGTGGCGATTACTTGCCCGGCAAGGATATAAAGTTAATTAGTTATAAAATCGGGATAAAAAAATGAACAAGAAATCTCAGCTCCTGAAAGTCATACCTGAACAGGGAATTGTCCCCTTGTATTATTCGAATGATACTCAGATTAGCATCGAAATTATGCGGGCCCTTTATAAAGCGGGTATCAGAACCACAGAATATGCTGACAGGGGAGAGCGGGCCTTAATTAACTTTAAGGAGATGCGTAAAGTATGTGATTCCGAACTGCCGGGAATGTACCTGGGGATTGGCACGATAAAAAATGCCCGCTCCGCTCAGACCTATATTAATGCCGGTGCCGAGTTTATCGTATGTCCCGGTATGCTGGAAGAAGTAGTTGAAGTTTCCGAACGGGCTAATCTGCTCTGTGTGCCAGGCTGTATGACTCCAACCGAACTGATACGTGCAGAGGCATGCGGAGTAAAGATCGTTAAACTGTTTCCCGCTAATACCCTGGGACCATCTTACATTGAAGCCGTTCAGGCGGTTTTCAGTGATCTTGTTTTCCTGCCTACAGGAGGCATTGAATTGAACGAAGATAATCTTAGGGCCTGGTTCAAAAGCGGGGTATGCGCAGTCGGCGGAAGCAAACTGATCACAAAAGCCATCATGGATAATCGGCAATATGAGGAACTTACCTTTCAGGCAAATCAGGCTTTAAACTTAATTCAATCCATTAGAGATAGTTTACAACAGATTCAGGAAAATAAAAATTAGATCAGAATAAAAGATGAACGAGTTATTATGCAAATACATGAAAGTGGGTTTAGTACACTTTATGGCCTTTCCGGCAACAATTAAAGGCGAAGGCCCAGTTGTTGAGACGATAAGGAAGATTGTTGTTGATGATTATTTCAGTGCCATCGAGATCACCACGATCAAGAATCCGGAGGAGCGTAAGGCAGTAAAAAAGATGTTTGAAACTTCGCACATGACAATAGCTTATGGTGCCCAGCCGAGGTTATTAACTACAGGACTGAACATCAATCATCTGGTTGAGGAAGAAAGGATGCGTGCCCTGGAAAACCTGAAGCAGGGGATCGATGAAGCGTATGAGATAGGGGCAGCCAGCTTTGCTTTTTTAAGCGGTAATTATGAAGAAAGCAGAAAAGAAGAAGCTTTTCAGGCCCTGGTCAGATCAACCAATGAACTTTGCGCGTATGCAAAAAGCAAGGGGGATCTTAAGATCGCCTTAGAGGTTTTTGATTATGATGTAGATAAACGTAGCCTGATAGGCCCTGCCGATCTGGCCCTGCGTTACGCCAAAGAGATCAGGAAGAGCCATGATCATTTCGGATTGATGGTAGATCTTAGCCATATCCCGCTGATCCACGAGACCATTGAGGAGTCTATCCTTCCTGTGAAGGACTATATCGTGCATGCTCATATTGGAAATTGCGTTGTAAAAAACCCGGATATGCCGGCTTATGGAGATGTACATCCACGCTTTGGTTTCCCTAATGGCGAGAACGATGTGGATGAAGTAGTTGAATACCTCAAAGTATTATTGGATATCGGGTTCTTAAATACACAGACCCCTCCTGTTGTCAGTTTTGAGATCAAGCCTTTCGGGGATGAGGATGCAGATATCGTAATAGCCAATGCAAAGCGCGTTCTGAACCTGGCCTGGTCAAGGGTTTAGTAGTAAATTTTAATAGCTTTAATTTTTTATTGGGTTAATATATAGTAAATGAAGATAGTAGTATTAGACGGATATACCTTAAATCCCGGGGATTTGAGCTGGGATGGAATAAGAAAGTTCGGAGATCTGCAGGTTTATGAAAGAACCCCGCCGCATCAGATAGTCGAGCGATGTAAGGATGCGGAAATTATTTTTTCCAATAAGACCCCGGTCAGCCGTGAGACGCTCGAACAGCTCCCCGAGCTAAAGTATATAGGTGTGCTTGCAACGGGATATAATGTGATAGATATTGATTATGCGAAGGAAAGAGGTGTGGTGGTAACCAATGTACCCGGATATGGAACAGCTTCGGTTGTTCAGATGACCTTCGCTTTGTTACTGGAGCTCTGCCAGCATGTTCAAAAGCATAGCGATTCGGTTTTCCAGGGTGACTGGGCAGCTTCACCAGACTTTTGTTATTGGAAGTACCCTTTAGTTGAACTGGAGGGCAAAACAATCGGGATAATAGGGTTTGGAAGGATCGGAAAGAAAGTTGCTGATGTGGCCACGGCCTTCGGGATGAATGTTCTTGGCTCGGCCAGGCATCATAGCGATCAATCGCACCGAAAAAACTTTAGCTGGGCTGAATTGCCTGAGCTGTTGAGTAATTCGGATGTGGTGAGCATACATTGTCCGCTTTTCCCCGAAACGAAGGGATTGATCAATAAGGACAGCTTAAGCCAAATGAAAAATTCAGCCTTCCTGCTGAATACCTCGCGCGGTCCTATAGTGGTAGATGAAGATCTTGCTGAAGCATTAAACACAGGCGTAATTGCCGGTGCAGGGATTGATGTGCTATCGGTAGAACCCCCATCAACAAGCAATCCGCTTTTCAAAGCAAAAAATTGTCTGATCACACCTCATATTGCATGGGCTACAAAAGAAGCGCGATCACGGTTAATGGAAACCGTAGAGAAAAATTTATCTTCGTACCTGAATGGTGAACAAGTTAATGTTATAAACAAGTAAGAATTAAAAAACAAAATTATGAAGAAGTATTCCTTTTTATTCCTGATTTCAGTGGTATTATTAAGCTGTACAGCAGTGCGTCAGGAAAAGGGCGTTGCAAAAGTTGATATTGAAAGCAAGCTGAAAGAGCTAAATATTCAGTTAACAACACCGTCTCCTCCAACAGCAAGTTTTGTAAAAACTGTTAGAGTAGGTAACCTTATTTATACTTCAGGTCACGGACCTGACAAACCAGGAGGCGGCCAGGTAACAGGTAAGTTGGGTTCTGATCTTACACTTGCACAGGGGCAGGAAGCTGCCCGCTTAACAGGTATCTCATTACTTTCCAGTCTTAAAGCTGAAATTGGCGATCTGAATAAAGTTAAAAGAATAGTAAAAGTATTAGGTATGGTTAACTGCGATCCCAAATTCACCCAGCAACCACAGGTAATGAATGCTTTTTCAGATATGATGGTTCAGATATTTGGAGAAAAAGGTAAACATGCCCGTTCGGCAGTCGGGATGAATGCTCTTCCTGGCAATATCGCAATAGAAATAGAAATGATAGTGGAGGTTACGAAATAAAATATCGCATAATTTCCATATTGCATTGTGCTGATTTACTTTTCTTTTAAGAGCTGGTAAATCAGCACTATTTTTTTGTACTCAAGTTTCAGGTATTAAATTGAATTATTTTTGTTCCGGAATCTATGCACATACTCATCGCACCCAACGCATTCAAGAATAGCCTCAATGCCACTGAAGCTTCTGAAGCAATCCGTAAGGGACTGGAAGAAAGTAAGTTAAACTGTACATGTGAGTGTTTCCCTATCGGCGATGGGGGTGACGGGACAGCTCAGCTAATTGTGGAGCAATGCATGGGAACCTGGCTTGATGCGGAAGTACAGGATCCATTAGGAAGGTATATCTATGCGCCTTTAGGCTTGATTGATCAGGGTAAAACTGCGGTTATTGAATTGGCGGATGCTTCAGGTATCCGTTTACTGCTTCAGGAAGAGTTAGATCCATTGAGATCCTCCTCATTTGGTACGGGGGAAATGATCCTGCTTGCACTGGATCAGGGGGTGAATAAAATCATTATCGGACTTGGGGGCTCTGCTACGGTTGACGGAGGAATCGGTATCTTAAGCGCCCTTGGCGCACGTTTCCTTGATATAAACTGTGCTGAATTGCCGGCATTACCTGAAAATCTTCCAAGGCTTCATGATATAGATATAACAGGCATTGACAAGCGCCTTTTTGACTGTAATGTTATTGTCCTGTGCGATGTCGATAATTTTTTATTAGGAAAGCAGGGAGCAGCAACAGTTTTCGGTCCCCAAAAAGGTGCGAAGACTGCTGAGCTACCCATTTTGGAATCCGGTCTGTCAAATTTATCTGAAATAGCCTTGAAAAAAACAGGCAAGGCGATGGATGGGCTTAAGTATGGTGGAGCCGCAGGCGGTTCAGCAGCGGCTTTATTTGCATTTTTTAATGCTGAGCTCCTGAATGGTGCAGAACACTTCCTGCAGCTTACAGGTTTTCATGATGTCTTAAATAAAGCTGACTTATTAATAACAGGTGAGGGAAGTCTCGATGAACAGACCCTTCAGGGTAAAGGCCCTTTTGCTGTAGCCCGGCTGGCTAAACAACAAAACATACCAGTTATAGGAATTGCCGGGAAAGTGCCTCTTTATCCGGATCCTGATATGGCTAAATATTTCGATAGTTTAATTGCTATTGGCAATCAGCCCTCCGATCTGGATTCGGCTATAAAACATGCCGCATTAAATTTAATACGGACATCTGCTGCTATTGGTAATATCCTTTCGATGTCTGAAATAAGCAGCAAGTACTAAATACTATTTTCCGATCTTATAAATCATCTTTATTAAATCAACTGATGTCTTTCTTAGTATTGTTCTTTGATTCTGGGTTCTATCAGAGATAGTTTCCGTTTATCATGCAGCTGAAAAAAATAATAATGTATTCGTTCCAATTATAATCTAATTCCAGACATGAAAAATTTTCTCTTCATCATTTTAACTCTTTTTATAAGCCCAGGCTCAGCGCAATCCCTGTCTCAAAAGATAGAAAACGCCTATAATAGTTTCGAAAATGATCAGCAGATGAGCCATGGAATAAGTTCATTGAGTGTTTTGAATGCAGAGACTGGTAAGGTTCTTTTTTCCAGAAACGGGAATACCGGCTTAGCTACAGCTTCGACCCTGAAAACGATAACTGCAGCTACAGCCTTTCATTTACTTGGGAAAGAGTTCTCATGGGAAACGGCGCTGGCTTATAATGGTTCAATATCCGCAGATGGGACACTCAATGGGGATGTTATCATTACCGGAGGAGGTGATCCAACTCTCGGCAGCCCGCGCTACGAGCAAACTAAAGAGGAGCTTATATTGAAGAAGTGGTATGAGGCACTTTCCAGGATTGGGATCAAACGCATTAAGGGCCACATAATTGCTGACGATCGTTTGTTTGGAACCCAAACCATGCCGGTTGGCTGGACATGGCAGGATATGGGTAATTATTATGGCGCAGGACCCTCTTCACTAACCTGGCGTGAAAACCAGTTCGATCTGATATTTAAGCCGGGCTCTGTTGGCGAACCAGCAGTGCTAATCAGGTCGGAACCGGAAATGGGCTATCTGAAGATTGTAAATGAAGTGACCACGGGCCGCCCCGGGACCGGAGATAATGTATATGCCTATTCTGCTCCCTATTCAGAGACAGTTTATCTGAGAGGAACATATGGGCAAGATCTTAAGAAAGACATCGCTGCCTCTGTTCCTGATCCGGCATATGATGTGGCTTACCGTCTTCTGAGGCGGCTCGAACAAGGGAATATTCAGGCTGTTCAGGGAACCATTACCACAAGACAACTCTCTATGATTGGAAAGCCTTTTATTAATGCTTCCAAAGTGATAGATATTCAAACTTCACCTTCTCTGGACAGAGTAATTTATTGGTTTAACCAAAAAAGTATTAACCTTTTTGGTGAACACCTTATAAAAACTATGGCATGGAAGCAAGGCAAGGATATTACGACAGCGCAGGGTGTTGAAATCGTAAAAGATTTCTGGAATAAAAAGCTTGGAATAGATCCTGACGCAATGAATATGTATGATGGCAGCGGCTTGTCGCCGGCCACAAGGGTCACAAGCCTGGCTATGGCACAAATTCTTCAATCTTTAAAAAAGGAAGCCTGGTTCAGCAGTTACTATGAAAG
Organism: uncultured Sphingobacterium sp.; assembly: GCA_964358565.1. Taxonomy (GTDB): domain Bacteria; phylum Bacteroidota; class Bacteroidia; order Sphingobacteriales; family Sphingobacteriaceae; genus Daejeonella. Next base: position 9,730 of record CAYHRC010000006.1, read on the forward strand.
CCTGCCCGTATATAATAACATGAAAATGAAAAGCGGCAGTATAAGCGATGTGATCGCTTATGCCGGCTATCAAACCAGCTCTTCGGGTACACCGCTTGTGTTCTCCTTTATCATAAATAATTATAACGGAAGCAGTTCAGCAGTAAGACAAAAAATATTCAAGGTTTTGGATGTACTTAAATAAATCCTCCCGTTTAAATTATTTTTTTTTTGTAACTTGTATTATATCAATTTGTTAAAAAGGAGGTTTTATGAACGTAGTTCAAAAGATAGAGCACTGGGGCGATGTACATCACGCTAAGTGGCTCGACATGATCCGCATTGTTCTTGGGCTGTTAATTTTTAGCAAGGGCATTGCTTTCATTGGGGATACAGACGCACAAAAAGACTGGATTCTTCAGAATAATACATTTGGATTTTCCGGGCTCATGGCTATGGTTGTTGTTCATACAGTAGCTCTCGCTCATTTAGTTGGGGGGATCCTGATAACTATCGGACTGGTTACACGTTTCGCTGTAGTTGTACAGATCCCAATATTGATGGGGGCTGTCTTTTTTGTAAACCTGACCAAAGGGTTTTCGCCTTTGAATTCTGAACTCTGGTTATCTCTTATTGTGCTCATGCTGCTTATCTTATATTGGATAGTCGGTTCAGGGCCTTATTCTGTAGATCACTGGATGAAAGAACATAGGGGGAAATAATTGTATTTATATCCGGCTCTTTCTTCATGGGTTTGGCATGCTTGCTATTTTACATTTAGCAATGCAAAGGATCAAATAATGTATTTTCGTGAATGTCAAAAGCCATTGTAATTGGTGCAGGAATCGCTGGAATTGCTTCTGCAATCCGCCTGACGCTAAAAGGGTATGATGTGGATGTTTTCGAAGCTTCCTCAAGCCCCGGCGGCAAGCTTTCGGAAATAAGGATTGGAGATTTTCGCTTTGATGCCGGGCCAAGCTTATTTACAATGCCCCAGTATGTGGATGAGCTTTTCATCCTGGCAGGAAAAGATCCTCAGGACCACTTTAAGTATCACAGGCTTGAGAATACCTGCAAATATTTTTACGAAGATGGAGTAAGGATAAATGCTTTTTCCGACAGCGATAAATTCGCTAAAGAGATCGGGAATAAAACTATTGACCCGCCGGAGTCGGTTACAAAATTTTTGAAGAAAAGCGAGAAAATCTATAACATTACGCATGAGGTTTTTCTTGAAAGATCATTACATAAAATAGGCAGTTATCTTAATCTGAGTACCCTCCGGTCGCTTATTCGTTTCCCTCAGATTGATCCCTTCAGAAGTATGAACGAGGCAAATCAAAGCAGCTTCTGTGATCCTAAAACCATTCAGCTATTCAACCGCTATGCAACTTATAATGGTTCGAATCCCTACCAGGCCCCGGCAACTTTAAACGTAATACCGCATTTTGAACATCATTTTGGAGCCTGGTTTCCTGATGGAGGAATGTATTCAATTGTCAGCTCTTTGGTAGAACTGGCCTTTAGCCTTGGTGTGGAGTTTCATTATAATACTTACGTGGATGAAATTGTGCTCAGTAACAACAAAGTGAAAGGAGTTAAAATTAAAGGTCAGCATCATATTGCAGACCTTGTGATCTCCAATATGGATATTTGGTATACCTACAACAAACTGCTTAAAGGCCTTCCAATTCCAAAGCGTATTCAAAGTCAGGAGCGAAGCAGCTCCGCTTTAATATTTTATTGGGGAATTAATAAGAGTTTTCCGGAAATTGATCTTCATAACATTTTTTTCAGCAAAAATTATGAAGAGGAGTTTCGTGCTATCTGGCAATCAAAAAATATTTATCATGACCCCTCGATTTATGTAAATGTCAGCTCTAAATTTAACAGGGGCGATGCTCCTGAAGGGTCCGAAAACTGGTTTACCATGATCAATGTGCCTTCTGATACCGGTCAGGATTGGGATGCTCTGATTAAGGATGCCCGCACGAATATTCTAAAAAAAGTATCGCGGATCCTTGGGGAGGATATTGCTGAATTGATCAGATGCGAAGCTATTATGGATCCCCGTGATATTGATTCCAAAACATTTTCATATCAGGGTTCCTTATATGGAAGCAGTTCAAACAGCAGATTTTCAGCTTTCCTTCGTCATGCCAATTTCTCATCAAAAGTTAAAGATCTGTATTTTGTTGGAGGGAGCGTTCATCCGGGCGGGGGTATCCCACTTGCACTTCTTTCCGCCAAAATAGTTGACGGCTTAATTAATTAGCCATTTTTCCACAGATCCTGCAAAGTAATTCGGTGAATTGCAAAAAATTATATCTTTATCAAATGCTTGCACCACACCGGAATAAACTTATTTATCTATTCTTTTCCTGGTACATCAGTCGCCTTATCCGCTCAGATTTTGAACATTTTGGCTTTAATAAGGTAGGTTTTGATGATAAACAATCGGTTTTACTTCTGGCAAATCATTTTTCCTGGTGGGATGGATTTTTTATTTTCCAGATCAATCGTCTTTATTTTAAAAAGCACTTTCATGTAATGATCAGCGAGGAAAATTACAAGCAGGTCTGGTTCCTTAAATACCTTGGAAGTTTCTCCGTAAAAAAGAATTCACGCAGCATTATTCAAACACTTGAATATGCTGGCCGTTTACTGGATAATCCTGAAAATCTGGTGTTGATATTTCCCCAGGGTAAATTATATTCGGGGCATACCGATGAAATTCAATTTGAAAAAGGGCTAATGAACCTCATCAATCAATCCTCCAGGAAATTTCAATACATTTTTGCAGCAAGTTTCGTTGATTACTTTGGATATCGCAAACCTTCTGTTACCTGTTATTTGAAGAACTGGGAATCTGCGGAGTTTACAAGCCTTCAATTAATAAAAAGCAACTATAACAAACATTATGAAACATCGCGTCAGCATCAGACCGCGGTCACTGTTTAAATATGATTTTAATTTATCTGATCTTCTTCTTCCTTATCCTCCGTTTTACAGTTACGGTTTTCAACTTCATTTCTAATCCGAAACTTACCCGGTCAGTCAGAGAATACGATGATTTTGTTTCCATTCTCATACCTGCGCGTAACGAAGAGCAGAACATTTTGAACCTGCTTGAATCAATTAAGGATCAGGATTATAAGCACTATGAGGTCATTGTACTGAATGACCATTCTTCAGATAATACATTAGCCCTTTGCCGGATATTTTGCGAATCCGACAGCCGCTTTCAGGTACTTCAGGGAAAAGCCCTGCCCAAAGACTGGCTGGGTAAAAATTTTGCCTGTTTTCAACTTGCCAATGCAGCCAGGGGGAAATACCTGATTTTCCTTGATGCAGATGAAACTGTAGCAAATGGCCTGATAAACAATTCCATTCATCGTATGAAGCTTAGGGGACTTAGCCTCTTAACTTTGTTTACAAACCAGGTAATGTTAACCCTGGGGGAGCGCATGGTTGTACCTCTGATGCACTTTATGCTTTTAAATTTACTGCCTTTGCGGCTGGTGAGCTTATCAAAGAGTCCCGCCTTTTCAGCGGCGAGCGGACAATTTATGCTGTTCGATGCAGATAATTATAAGAAAAATCAATGGCATAAACAGGTAAAGAACAGGGTTGTTGAGGATATTGAAATAATGAAATTGGTCAAAGGTTTTGGATACAAAGGCGAGGCTTTGCTGGCTAATGGCTTTATTTTTTGTCGTATGTATACCAATTTAGAGGAAGCAATGAATGGTTTTGGCAAAAACCTGCTTGCAGGCTTTAATAATAGTGTACCGGGCTTATTTTTATATATTTTCCTTGTCATTTTAGGGCCTATTGCCATGTTTGGTATCCTCAGTACTGAATTATTATTATTCGCTTTATCGCTGATCTTTTTAAGCCGGGTTATGATATCATTGATGGCCGGACAAAAAATATGGCCTAATATTCTTTTACATCCGCTTCAATTGTTTTGCCTGGTAATAATTGCTGTAATTTCAGTAAAAAGGTTTTTTACTAAAACCATAGTCTGGAAAGGGAGAAATATTCGTAATGGTGCTTAACAGGACAGTTATTTGCAGTTTTATTATTATCCTCTTTCATCTTGTAGGCTTATATGGCTTCCTTACACCGGAATTAAGCGAGCTTTTTATAGATCTGGTGCCTTTCCACTTATTATTAATGCTGTTATTATTAATTTTTTCGATTAAAGAAAGATCTTCACATATCCTGCTTTTTGCAGGAATAATATTCACGGCTGGCTTTTTAATTGAACTTATTGGTGTTAATACTGATGCTATTTTTGGTTCATACACCTATGGCAAAGCCCTTGGAATTAAGTTATGGCAAACGCCTTTGCTCATTGGTATAAACTGGCTTATCCTGGTTTATTGTACCGGTGTTTTTTTGGAACAATTTAAAATGAAAAATCGCTTTTTATTTTCCTTGCTTGGAGCATTGATCTTACTTAGCCTGGATATTTTGATTGAGCCTGTTGCAATGAGATTTGATTACTGGACCTGGGATGGGTCTGTCATTCCAGTTCAAAATTACCTTGCATGGTTTCTTTTTTCAGGATTAATGCTGTGGATTTTTTCTTCAATGAGCTTTAATAAACAAAACAAGGCGGCTGTTGTGCTTTTATTTTCTCAGTTCATATTTTTTGCGATCCTCAATAAATGGCCCTGACAAAAAACATTTTACTATTTTTGTAAAATAGAAATCTTCCTGTGAAAAGGTGAGAAAACAGCTGAGACAATGAAATATAATCTTCAGGTAACAATAGATAAAGATTCAGGATTTTGTTTTGGGGTGGTATATGCCATAGATATGGCAGAAGCTATCCTTGAAGAAGATGGATATCTTTATTGCCTCGGGGATATTGTACATAACGATGAGGAAGTTGTCCGTCTTAAGCAAAAGGGTCTCAGGATAATTTCGCATGATCAATTGGCCCAGATAAAGAATGAGAAGGTTCTCATCCGTGCTCATGGCGAGGCTCCCGAAACCTATAAAATGGCTCTCGCCAATAATATAACTCTAATCGATGCATCGTGTCCTGTTGTTTTGAAACTTCAAAACAGGATCAAAAACTCATATGACAGCAAAGAAAAAGTATTGATCTTTGGAAAGCATGGTCATGCTGAAGTTATAGGTTTGCAGGGCCAGACCAATAACGACGCCCTCGTTTTTCAGGACATTTCAGAGTTGGAAGATGTTGATCTGCCGAACAAATTTACCCTATACAGTCAGACAACCAAGAGTACTGAGAAGTTTTATAAGATAAAAGAGGAACTGACCAGTCGGGGTTATGATGTAAAGGCAAATGATACTATTTGTCGCCAGGTTTCAAGCCGGGATGAGGATTTACCTAAATTTGTTCAGGGCTTTGATCATATACTCTTTGTATCGGGTAAGAAATCGTCTAATGGAAAGGTACTTTACGAAGTTTGCAGGAAATATAATCCCAATACGCATTTCATTTCTAATGAAAACGAAGTTAAAAAGGAAATTTTCAAGCCTGGTGATAAAGTAGGGATCTGCGGAGCAACCTCCACCCCAATGTGGCTGATGGAGAAAGTCAAAAAGGCCCTTGAAGCTTTTTAGCTAATTAAATATGTTTAGGATCCAGTCTCATATAGGAGTTATTACTGCTGTATCGATAATATGCGCCTGGCTGATTTGCATTCTGTTCTTTATGCAAGGGCAGATAAACTTAAACAATCCCCTGACTTATGTTTTCGTTCTTGTTCAAATGCATTTATATACCGGGCTGTTCATTACCGCACATGATGCCATGCATGGTACAGTATCAATTAACCGAAAGCTTAATGATCTGATCGGGCAAGTCTGCACCTTACTGTATGCGTTATTCCCATTTAAAAAACTTTATTCGAAACATCATCTGCATCACAGGCATGTTCATACAGATGCTGATCCGGACTACCATGATGGGAATTTCACCTCCTGGTATTTCAGTTTTATAAAGGAGTATTTGTCCTGGTGGCAGATAATATTAATGGCTGCAATTTATAATCTTCTTAAGATATGGATTCCGGAGGTTAATTTACTTTTGTTCTGGGTATTGCCATCTTTACTAAGCACTTTGCAGTTGTTTTATTTCGGAACATGGCTTCCTCATCATGGCGAACACGACAACATTCATAAATCGGGGACACAACAAAAGAATCATATTTTCGCTTTTTTATCCTGCTATTTTTTTGGCTACCATTATGAGCACCATGAGTCGCCGGGCACTCCATGGTGGAGGCTGTGGAAATTGAAAAAAGCCTGATTGTTTTTAAAAAGTCAAATGTATCGATCTATTTTTTTCTAAGGTTTGCTAATATTATCTTTGGCGCTTTAACAGGCATATGAACAAACAAGGTGTTTTACTGGTTAATTTAGGAACTCCTGATAGCCCTGTCACAGCGGATGTCAGGAAATATCTTGATGAATTCTTAATGGATGAACGGGTTATTGATATTCATCCGGTTCAGCGTGCCCTGCTTGTAAAAGGCATTATCGTTCCTTTCCGCGGGCCAAAATCAGCAAAACTCTACAAAGAAATTTGGTCCGAAACCACAGGTTCGCCCTTGCTTTATTATAGTATTTTACAAATGGAGATGCTTCAGGAACGTTTAGGAGAGGGCTACCATGTTGAACTGGCTATGCGTTACCAGAGCCCTTCCATTGAAACGGCTTTAAATAAATTAAAGGATGCGCAGGTAAGCGATATCAGAGTTATACCTATGTTCCCTCATTATGCTTCTGCCAGTTCGGGCTCTGTTCTGCAGAAGGTCATGGAGCTGGTAAGTAAATGGCAGACAATCCCAAATATCTCCTTTATCAATTCATTTCACGACAATGAAACGATGATAGAAGCCTTTGCCGGCAATTCCAGGAAATATGAACCTGATACTTATGATCATATTTTATTCAGTTTTCATGGTTTACCTGAAAGGCAATTAGCTAAGTCAGACCATACCCAGCAACATTGTCTGGAAAATGAAAATTGCTGTGCTACTCTGACAAATGACAATAAATTCTGCTATTCAGCTCAATGCTATGATACAGCACGCCTGATTGCCGAAAAGCTTTCATTACCGAAAGACAAATACACTGTTTGTTTCCAATCCCGGTTGGGGAAAAACCCATGGGTACAGCCCTATACGAGTGCAGTTGTTAAAGATCTCGCTAACAAAGGAATGAAGCGTTTACTTGTTTTTTGTCCTGCATTTGTAGCCGATTGCCTGGAAACTGTTTATGAAGTCACCGTTGAATATGGAAATGAGTTCAAAGTTTTGGGCGGTGAACATGTACAACTGGTTGAAAGTTTGAACGATAATCCTTTATGGATTGATGCTCTTGAAGGACTTGTTAAAAACAGGTAAGCCTAAAGTATTTTCTGATTGATATAATCCAGAATTTTCTGTGTTGCCCCTGTGTTCTGTCTTACATATTCTTTTGCGGCAGCTCCGCTTTTTATTCGGAATCCATCATCCAGCAGATCCGACATGCAATTGTCTAATTCTTCCCGGGTTTTTATAGTAAAAGCTGCCCCTATTTCTATCAGTTGCTTCGCTTCCATGAATTTCTCATAATTAGGGCCGAATATTACGGGTAAACCGAAAGCTGCTGCTTCAAGAGTATTGTGAATTCCTGCGCCAAAACCTCCCCCAATATAGGCGATGTGCCCATATTGATAAAGCGCAGAAAGCATCCCGATATTATCTATAATAAGAACCTGTAATTCATTTATGGGTATATCTGAGGTGGCCTTAAGTGCAGAATACTTAATAGATCCTGGAAACAGCTTTTCTGTTTCCAGGATGCGGCCCGGATTTATTTCATGGGGTGCAATGATAAATTTCCATCCGGGATTGTGACGGGCCAGGATGGCGATTAACTTTTCATCTTCCATCCACGTGCTTCCAGCTATAAATACCTTCTTTCCTTCAGCGAATTCTTGTACTTTTTGTAATCCGGGAGCATGTGTAGCATTATCAGCGACCCGGTCAAAACGTGTATCTCCGCTAACCATTGAATTAGTAATACCCAATTCAGACAATAATTTGCGGCTGGTTTCATTTTGAACGAAAAAGTATGAAACTCGCGTGAGCATCTTGCGGTGTAAAGCACCGTGCCATTTAAAGAAAGGCTGTTCCTTTCTGAAAATGCCTGAAATCATTAACAATGGGATCCGGTTTTTATGAAGCTCATCAAAGTAATGGTACCAATACTCATATTTGGTAAATACGGCCATTCGTGGATTTACAATCCGAATGAATTCTCTGGCGTTTTTTGCAGTATCTGCAGGAAGATAAAATACATGATCTGCCAAAGCATAATTTTTTCTGATTTCATAACCTGAAGGTGAAAAGAAAGTTATGATAATTCGACTTTCGGGATCTTCGTTTTTTAATTGTTCAAGTACTGGTCTTCCCTGTTCGAATTCTCCAAGTGATGCAAAATGAAACCAGATGTAAAAAACATTTTTATCTAAGCTCTGTTCAATTAATTCTAGGATGTTCTTTCTACCCCTTACCCAGGATAAAGCTTTCTTGCTTTTCAGGGATGCCAGGCGTACAAACAAACTATAGAAGTAAATACCTAAATCATACAAAAGAACCATTTTGACTATATTCGAAATTATTATTTACCTTCGGCGAAGATAATGTTAAATCCTATAAATAGACCTCTACAATAAATGAAAATAGCTGTTATTGGTACAGGATATGTCGGTTTAGTAACTGGTACATGCCTTGCCGAAACTGGAAATACAGTAACCTGTGTAGATATTAACGAGGAAAAAGTAAAAATGATGCAGGCTTATAAATTGCCAATTTATGAGCCCGGCCTTGATCTCCTTTTTCACCGGAATATTGAGCAGGAAAGATTGAAATTTACTACTAACCTGGCAGAAGCTGTTGAAGATGCAACAGTAATATTTCTTGCTCTGCCGACCCCGCCAAACGGCGATGGAACGGCAGACCTTAGTTATGTTTTAGGGGCAGTAAAGGATATCGCAAAGCTTATAAAAGACTATAAAGTTATAATTACAAAATCCACTGTCCCGGTTGGTACAGCAGATAAAGTGGAAAAGGTTTTCCGCGACCATACTTCAATTGAAGTAGATGTGGTTTCTAATCCTGAATTCTTGCGTGAGGGCGTTGCGGTTGATGATTTTATGAAGCCTGACCGCGTTGTAGTGGGAACTCAAAGTGAACGAGCCCAAAAGATTATTTCGGAACTTTACGGGCCTTACGTCAGGCAGGGCAATCCGATTTTGTTTATGGATGCGCGTTCCTCCGAACTTACCAAGTATGCAGCAAATTCTTTTCTTGCAATGAAAATAACTTTCATGAACGAAATCGCAAATTTATGTGAGCTGGTAGGTGCCGATGTAGATGCAGTGCGACGGGGAATTGGATCAGATGAACGAATTGGGAAACGTTTTTTATTCTCAGGTGTTGGTTACGGAGGAAGTTGCTTTCCTAAAGATGTGCAGGCATTAGCGAAATCAGCAAAAGAGAACAATTATAATTTCAGGATACTTGAATCAGTGATGACCGTTAATGATCTTCAAAAGATCCGGCTTGTCGAAAAAGTCAGGGATTATTATGGAGGTCAGCTAAAAGGGAAAAAAATAGCAATTTGGGGATTATCATTTAAACCTGAGACGGATGATATCAGGGAAGCACCATCTTTGTATATTATTGATGAATTGCTTAAGGAGGGTGTAAAAATCAGCGCTTTTGACCCTGAAGCAATGGACAATGTTAAGAAATTAAAAGGTGACCATATAGTTTTCCGCGCAAATCAGTACGATGCTCTTGATGGTGCTGATGCCTTGTTAATAGTCACCGAATGGTCAGTGTTCAGAACACCGGATTTTGATAGAATGAGCTCCTTAATGAAAAGTAAAGTGATTTTCGATGGCCGCAATTTGTATGATCTGCAAAAGATGATCGATTGTGGATATTATTACAATAGCATCGGAAGGAAAGTTGTAAATATATGACTTCAAGAAAACGCATACTCATAACCGGTGCTGCCGGTTTTCTCGGCTCCCATCTTTGCGACCGCTTTGTAAAGGAAGACTTCCATGTTATAGGAATGGATAATCTGATCACGGGTGATCTTCGCAATATTGAACATCTGTTCCCGCTTGAAAATTTCGAATTCTATAATCATGATGTCTCCAAGTTTGTATATGTATCAGGCGCCCTTGATTATATCCTGCATTTTGCATCTCCTGCAAGCCCTATAGATTATTTGAGGATCCCAATTCAGACCCTGAAAGTAGGATCCTTGGGCATTCATAATCTGCTTGGTCTGGCCCGCTCTAAAGCTTCGAGAATACTCATTGCATCCACATCTGAAGTATATGGTGATCCAACCGTTAATCCTCAGCCGGAAGAGTATTGGGGAAATGTGAACCCTGTTGGGCCGCGTGGTGTTTATGATGAGGCGAAAAGGTTTCAGGAAGCTATGACGATGGCTTATCATACGTTTCACGGCCTGGAAACCAGGATCGTTCGTATTTTTAATACCTATGGTCCGCGCATGCGATTGAATGATGGCAGGGTATTGCCGGCATTTATTGGTCAGGCTCTGAGAGGCGAAGATCTGACGGTCTTTGGAGATGGTTCACAAACCCGTTCATTCTGTTATGTTGACGATCTGGTCGAAGGCATATTCCGCCTTTTATTTTCAGACTATGCACAACCAGTAAACATTGGTAATCCTGATGAGATCACTATCCGGGAGTTTGGGGAAGAGATCATTAAATTAACGGGAACCAAACAAAAGATGATCTGCAAACCTTTGCCTACGGATGATCCGAAACAACGCCGTCCGGATATTACAAAGGCCAGAACAATTTTAGGCTGGGAGCCACGGGTAGGCAGGGCTGAAGGATTAAAGATCACTTATGAGTATTTCAAATCTTTGCCTGAGCAGGAAATTAAGCACAAAGATTTTACCTATTACAATAACAAATAATGGCTGAGAAAGAAATTCTGGTAACTGGTGGTATCGGTTTTATCGGTTCGCATACTGTAGTTGAATTGATAAATGCAGGTTATAAACCTGTAATCGTTGATAATCTGTGTAATTCATCGCCCCGGATCATTGATCAGATAGAAAAAATAACTGGCACGAAGCCTGACTTTTTCAATTTTGACCTCTGTGAAGCAAAGAGTACTCAGGATTTTATTGAACAACACCCCAATATTGAAGGAGTAATTCATTTTGCTGCATTTAAGAGTGTGGGTGAATCGGTCAGGGAGCCTTTAAAATATTATAAAAACAATTTTTATTCCCTCATTAATCTCCTGGAATCTTTTTCGGCGCGCAGGACAAATATGGTTTTTTCTTCAAGTTGTACCGTGTATGGTGAACCTGACCATCTCCCTGTAAATGAACAAGCCCCGGTAAAAAGGGCTGAATCACCATATGGGAACACCAAGCAGATATCGGAAGAGATCTTATCCGAAACTGCCGGTGTTAACCCTGATTTAAAAGTTATTGCCCTCAGGTATTTTAATCCGGTAGGAGCACATTCTTCTGCTTTAATAGGCGAATTGCCAATAGGAGTGCCCCAAAATCTTGTCCCATTTATTACGCAGGCCGCAATAGGAAAGCGTGGAGCTATAATTGTTCATGGAAATGACTATAATACCCCTGATGGCACATGTATCCGTGATTATATCCATGTGGTTGATCTTGCAAAGGCACATGTTGCAGCGCTTAGGCGGATGGAGCGGTCCGATATAAGTGAACAATACGAGGTATTTAATATCGGAACCGGTCGCGGCAGCTCAGTTTTGGAAGTGATCGGTGCTTTTGAACATGCTACAGGTGTAAAACTCAAGTATACCATAGGTCCGCGTCGTTCAGGGGATATAGAACAGATTTATGGAGATGTAAGCAAAGCCGAATCTGATTTATTATGGAAGGCTGAGCTGGGACTGGAAGAAATGATGAGATCTGCATGGGCATGGGAAAATTATCTTAAACAAAATCCATTCTAATATTCCTGCCAGAGTATCGGCAGCTTATGGATTAATTACAAAAACACGAATGAAAAATATTTTAATTACCGGCGGTGCAGGTTTTATAGGTTCACATGTGGTCAGGCGGTTTGTAAATAACTATCCTGATTATCAGATAATCAATCTTGATAAACTGACTTATGCTGGTAATCTCTTAAATCTAAAAGATATTGAGAATGCGGCTAATTATCGTTTTATCAAAGGTGATATTGTAGATATCGCTTTTATTGAACGATTGTTTTCGGAAGAGCACATCGATTCAGTCATTCATCTCGCTGCAGAATCCCATGTTGACAGGTCGATCAGCAATCCTCTGGAGTTTGTAATGACCAACGTGGTAGGTACAGTGAACCTGCTGAATGCGGCCAAAACCTCCTGGAAAGGAAATTATAAAGAGCATCGCTTTTATCATGTGTCCACGGATGAAGTCTACGGCAGTTTAGGTGAAGAGGGTCTGTTTACAGAAGAAACAGCTTATGACCCTCATAGCCCTTATTCGGCTTCGAAAGCCAGCTCAGACCACTTTGTACGGGCGTATCACGATACCTACGGAATCGATACTGTAATATCTAACTGCTCTAATAATTACGGTTCTTTTCATTTTCCTGAGAAGCTGATCCCTCTTGCCATTAATAATATCAAGAATAACAATCCAATACCGGTTTACGGAAAAGGTGAAAATATACGTGACTGGCTTTGGGTAGAGGATCATGCCCGCGCAATCGATGTAATATTTCACAAGGCTGCTTCAGGCAGCACTTATAATGTGGGAGGACATAATGAGTGGAAAAATATTGATCTGATCCGCTTGTTATGTAAGATCATGGATGAGAAACTGGGAAGAGAACCTGGTACATCGGCTAAGCTTATCACATATGTGACCGATCGGGCAGGGCACGACCTGCGTTATGCGATCGATTCTACGAAATTACAAAAGGATCTGAACTGGACACCAAGCCTGCAATTTGAAGAGGGCCTGGAAAAAACAGTGGAGTGGTATCTGTCAAACGGTGAATGGCTTGAAAGTGTAACGTCAGGAAATTACCAGTCATATTATAAAGAACAATATACAGACAGGTAATCTCTAAGGCTTCAATTGCAAAGCTTACATTTTCGAGGATTGAAATTTACTCATATCTCAGGGATTCAATGGGGTCTAATTTAGAAGCTTTAACCGCCGGATAAAGTCCGGAAACAAGTCCGACCCCTACACAAAGGCTTAATCCTAAAAGTGTCCAGCCCCATGGCATAATGAATGCGCCGCCCATGATTACGGAAAGTATGTTGCCGATAAGAATGCCAAGAACAATCCCAGTAATACCTCCCATCAGGCAAATAACAATTGCTTCGATCAGGAACTGTCTTCTGATCACCAGGGGAGTCGCCCCAACGGCTTTCCTGATCCCAATTTCACGTGTACGTTCCGTTACAGAAACAATCATGATGTTCATCAGTGCAATAGCCGCTCCAATCAGCGTTATGGCGCCAATAACGATACCGCCGATACGTACAAACTTCAAGTTTTCAACCAGGGTTTGAGCAATAGCATCACTTTTGGTGATCTCAAAATTATTCTCATCTCCAACTTTTAAATTTCTTATATTTCTGAACAGGGCGGTTGCCTCCCCAATTGCTGCATTCATTTGTGAAGGATCATCACTCATAACGGAAATAGTATACG